>JAKALI010000674.1 GCA_021813195.1 Pseudomonadota bacterium | reverse complement strand
GGCGGCAGGTCGAAGCCGAGCGTCGTCGTGACCGCGCTGCCAAAGCGCGCTTCTACGGGCAGACGCCAGCGATCGAACTTGCCGTTCAGCCCGCTCCCGTCAAGGCGGCTCCCGGCTTCTGGCGCCGCGCCTGGCGTTGGCTATCTGGCAGATCGTGACGATAGGCCCGACGGCAGGTTGCCGTCGGGCTATCCCGCTTCGGAACGCAGCGCAGCCCTAAGAGACAAATCAAGAACATCTATCAGGAGCTTACACGGTCTTCGCCGAAATCCTTGTGCAAGGAATGACCGACACACCATATATTGATGTTAGGCATGGGGCGATCTCCTAGCACGTGCGCGTCTCCACTCATGGTGGTGGGGACGTGGGCGAGCTTCTTGCGACCTCCTCCGGTGCCTGGCGAGGACAGATAGGCATCGAGAAGGAGCGTGGAGAATGGATGCTACCGAATTCAAGCCCGGCGATCTTGTGCGGGTGAAGTCAGGCGGGCCGATCATGACGGTCGAGCAGGTCGGGAAGACGGCCATGCTGGAGGAGGATGCCGTCTGGTGTGTCTGGTTCGAGAAGGTGGGCAACAAGCAGGTCGCGCGGAAAGACACGTTCGCGCCGGTCGTGCTGGAGAAGGCTGAGAAGCCACGAGCCGCGTTCTCCGTCGGCGTCGTTCGGGCGTAGCGTGGTGCCTCATGCCGTTTCGCGGCCTGTTCATCGGCATCGACCGTTATAGCTCGACCGGCATTGATGAGCTGACCTGCGCGCGTCGCGACGCGACGGCGCTGGAGGCACTGTTCTTCGACACGCTGGGCGGCAGCACAGTCTTGCTGGCAGATGCGGAGGCCACGCGGCAGCGGATTGAGGACGCATTTGCCGACCTGGCCGGCTGCGGCCCCGAGGATACGGTGGTGATCGCGTTCTCCGGCCATGGGTCGGAGACACATGAGCTCGTCACCCACGACGCGAATCCAGATGATCTCGCCGGCTCCGCGATCCCGCTCGAGCTGTTGCAGGAATGGTTCTCGCGGATACCGGCAAAGCGCCTGATCCTGTTCCTCGACTGTTGTTTTTCCGGCGGCATTGGGGCGAAGGTTCTGCACGTCGATGCGAAGCCGCGCAGCCTTTTGTCCGCCGAAGCGCGCCTGGCTCAGCTTGGCGGCGCTGGTCGGATCATCTTCACCGCCTCCGCGGCGACCGAGCCCGCCTATGAGCACCGCCGGTTCGGGCACGGCTTTCTGACCCACTTTCTGCTTGAGGCGCTATGTGGCGCCGAGGAAGTCGTGAGCGGCGGCAAGCTCTCGCTCTACCGCCTCCTCGAGCATGTCACGAGCCGCGTCCGGGCGGCCGCGCTGCAGGGCGGCAAAGAGCAGAACCCGACCATGCGCGGGAGCATCGACGGCGATGTCGCGTGGCCCGTGTTCGTGCCGGGCGCTAAGTATCGGGCGGCCTTCCCGGCGCGTCTGCCTGCCAAGGTGACGTCCGATCTTGCCAGCCTCTCGTCGGCCGGTTTCCCCGACGCGCTTGTCACCGCCTGGGCTGGAGCGATCCCGTCCTTGAATGCGCTTCAGATCTCCGCCATCACCGACTTCGGCGTGCTGGACGGCGAGAACCTGGTGGTGTCGGCCCCGACATCCTCGGGCAAGACGATGGTGGGCGAGCTCGCGGCGCTCCGGAACGTGCTGGATCGCAAACGGGCTTTGTTTCTGCTGCCGCTTAAGGCCCTTGTGGCAGACAAGCGGCGGCACTTCGAGAGCGTCTATGGCGGTTTCGGGGTCCGCACGGTGGAAGCGACGGGCGAGACGGACGACATCGCGCCTCTGCTGCGGGGCCAATACGATGTCGGTCTCCTGACCTATGAGAAGTTCGCCGCGATCGCGCTGACATTCCCTCATGTGCTGGCGCAGGTCGGCGCGATCGTGATCGACGAAGCGCAGATGATCGCCGACCGTGGCCGCGGCGCGAATCTGGAGTTCATTTTGACGCTCATCCGGATGCGCCGGCGTGAGGGGATCGAGCCCCAACTGATCGCGCTTTCGGCTGTGATCGGGGACACGAACGGCCTTGAGCAATGGCTCGGCGCGCGGCTCTTGCGGCGCACGGAGCGGCCCGTTCCGCTTGAGGAGGGCTTGTTGCTCGGCACCGGGCATTTCCGCTTTCTTGACCCGGAGAATGGCAATGAGCAGGTTGAGGGGCCGCTCGTTCGGCGTCTTGTCGGCGGCAAAGGATCCAGCCAGGATTGGATCATCCCGCTGGTGCGCAAGCTTGTCGCCGAAGGCCAGCAGGTGATCGTGTTTCGCGAAACCAAGGGCGAAGCCCGCGGCTGCGCCAACTATCTCGCAGAGTCGCTCGGATTGCCTCCGGCTGCCGAGGCGCTGACGCAGATGCCCGGCGGCGATCCCTCGCAGGCCAGCGCCGACTTGCGGAGCGCGCTGGGGCGCGGCGTCGCTTTCCACAACTCGGATCTCGACCGCGAAGAGCGGCGCGTCATCGAGGAAGAATTTCGCCGTAGCGGCTCGGGCCTGCGCGTCATCGCAGCCACGACGACGCTGGCGATGGGCGTGAACACGCCCGCGTCATCGGTCATCATCGCCGGCTTGAATCATCCCGGCGACGAGCCCTATTCGGTAGCCGAATACAAGAACCTAGTCGGTCGCGCGGGAAGGCTTGGCTTCGCCGAGAAGGGAGCTTCGTATCTGCTGGCGCTCGATCCGCGCGCCGAGCATGATCTGTGGTCGCGATACGTGACCGCGGAGCCGGAAGACTTGGTGTCCCGCTTCCTCGACGGTACAACCGACCCACGCTCCCTGATTATCCGCGTCCTAGTCGCGGCACAACGAGCGGCCGGCGAAGGCGTGCCGAGCGAGGAGATTGTCGAATTTCTGGAATCGAGCTTCGGCGCGTTCCAAGCCCGGCGCGCCCATAGCGCGTGGCAGTGGAGCCGGCCGGATCTGCTTTCGGCCCTAGCGGATTTGGAACGCCACGGCCTGGTGCAGAAGAACGCTACAGGCGCGTATGAATTGACCAAGCTGGGCCGTCTCGCTGGCGAAAGCGCGGCAGAGGTCGGGTCCATCGTCGCGCTCGTAGATTGCCTCGGCTCGCTTCAGCCCCAAGAAATCAGCGATCCCGTCCTGATTGCCGCAGCTCAAACGACGGTCGAGGTCGATCAACTCCTTTTTCCGATCAACCGAAAAAGCACGCAGAAAGAGCCTCAGCTATGGCCCAACGAGCTGCAGAGGCAGAATGTGCCGTGGCACGTCCTGAACGCGCTTCAGCGCGGGACAACAGAAGATCATCAGGCGACCCTGCGTGCGAAGAAGGCGGTCGCTTGTCTTTTGTTCG
>JAKALI010000673.1 GCA_021813195.1 Pseudomonadota bacterium | reverse complement strand
GGTCGTCGAGCAGCGCGATTGCCGCCTCTGCAACCTTTGGCTCGTCAAAAAATTCGATGACCAAGGGTAGATCGACATTCAGCCGCAGGATGTCGCCAGCATGGACCTCTCCGCCGGCGCCAAAACCGGCGATGCCCCGAAAGACGATCACCCCCTGGACGGCATGTCGCTCCTGCAAGAGCGTGAGGATCTCCTGCATCAACGTCTTGCGTTTTCCGTGGTCTGCCTCATTGAGGTAGATGCGAACCATGAGGATGTCGTTGGTCATTGGATCCTCCCGTTATAGGTTTCTGGCGATGTAGGCTCCTCCGAATGCCGCAGCGAAGCCGAGTCCTACTGAAAGAACCACGTAGAGCCCGGCCTTCGCGACCTCGCCTCCTTCTGCGAGCAAGAGCGTCTCCATTTCGAAGGTCGAGAAAGTCGAGTAGCCGCCGATGAAGCCCGTCAGGATCCCGGTGCGGAGAGTTGGCGAGACCGTGAGGCGCTCGAGCGTCTCGACGAACAAGAATCCCATAGCGAAACTGGCGACGATGTTGATGCTGAGCGTGGCGTAGGGAAAGTCGCGCCCATAGACCGCTTGCACCAGGTTGGTCTGTGCAAACCGCGCCCAGCATCCGAGCACTCCAAAACAGGCGATAGCGAGATAGGTCCACATCGTTTCGTTTAGTCTCCGTTGATCAGATCAGAGTCAGTCCAAGGACGAGCACAAGGAGAGCGCCGATCAAACTCAGATAAAAATTGAGATGTCCGGATTGCAGCAGTCGCAGTTTGCGCGCGACGTCTTGCACCGTGTTCACCGCGGGTTGGAACAGCAGTCGTCCAAAGATGGGCGCGACATCATGCTCGAAGACCAGCTTCTTGACGAAGTAGCCGCCGGCGTCGGCATCGCGTTCGGTATCAGCGGTCGGGCGATAGACGAAGCTGTAGAACGTTCGCATCGCATTCGAGAACGACAAGGTCGTCGTCGACGCTTGTACGGGGTCCGGTGCGAGCCCGCCATACCAGACAGGCGTATGGCGAATGGCACGACGCGATCGCGCAACAACCAGAAGGACCGGCAGCAGCGCCAGTAGCGGCATGACGATGATGAGAAGACTTGGCGAGATGAACGCAAACTTTGCGGTCAGCGGCACGAGCAGCGGCCCATCGTGCATTCGCGCAGCCACCGGCAACCCAAACTGCGTCGTTGCCGCGACGTTGAGCGCATCGAGCCAAAGCGGCATTCCAATACCAAGCGCGAGAACGGCGAGGCCCAACACGCCGATCGAGCCGGAATAGGCCGGCCGAAGCGGCGCGGGGCGGCTTGCGTCGCGCGACAAAACGCCGAGACCGATCACTTTCACGAAGGTCGCAAACGCGATAGCGGCGGTCAGCGCGAGGCCTGCGCCAGTAAGGGCAAGAACCAGACGGCCACCGAGATGCGGCAGATGGAAGCCTTGAAAGACCGTTTGGAAAACAAACCACTCGCTGACGAATCCCGCAGTCGGTGGCATAGCAGCGAGGCTCATCGCCGCGAGCAGCGCGCCGATCCCAAACAGCCAATGGCTGCCGACGCCACCATACGCGATGTGATAGCTGCCGTTCGCTTTCCAAATTCCGTCGGCAGCGAGGAAGAGAGTGCCTTTGCCGAGCGCATGACCGGCGAGATGCAGAAGCGCGACGGTCCAGGCAAGTCCAGCGAGATCATTGAGTCCGTAGCTACGGAACAGCATCGAGGCGCCAAGCGCGACGACCGCGATCGACGCATTCTCTGCGGAGGAGAAACTGAGGAGGCATCTCCAATCGTCCTGCTGAAACGCATAGAGGATCGTAAGAATCGCACTGAAGGTGCCGACAACGATCACGATGACAGCGAGCGCGGGGAAGGCATCGGCTGTGGTGATCGGCAGCCAGTTCATGAGCCCTCGGGAGAGCGCAAAGAACGCGGCGTTGAGCACGACACCGGACATGATCGCGCCCGAGGCTCCGCTGCCAGAACCATATGCCCCAGGGAACCACTCATAGAACGGCAGGAGACCAAGCTTAGCGCCGAAACCAATGAGAAGAAGGATGCCGACCCCGATCTGGAGCGGTTGAGACAGACTGCCTGCGCCAGCGACGAATTGGGTGAAGGTCAGGTTCGATGCGTGCGAACCTAGGATTGCGATCGCCAAGACGAGAGCGACAGCGCCGACCTCCAGAAGGGCAAGCATGAACAGGACTGTTCGACCCCGAGCCTGCCCAAGCTTGTCGGACAGAAGCATGACGGCGCCGCCAAGGCTCATGGCCTCCCAAGCGATCAGGAGCGCGGCGCCGTTTTGCAACCCGAAGACACCGAGCGCACCGAGAAGACTCAAACCCGCGCCGAAGAGCCAGCCGCGACGTCCCTCGGTCGAGGGGGATGCGAGGGCACATGCAAAGCCGGCGGGGACAAGGCCGAAGCCCATCAGCCACAGTCCGTGTGGCTCGATTTGGAACGAGACCGTCTCGGCAATGAGTTGCCCCGGTAGGGCAACGGCTTGACTCGCATTCGGAAGACAGATGATCGCCGCGAGCACACCAGTCGTAGCGCCGAGCGCGAGAGCCAAGCGGGCCAACGTCAATGCTCCGCCGAGGCCGAGAACGGCACCTGCGACCCACAGGACCGCAGCAAGCAGGAGAAGCTGGTTAGCCACCGATTTGCCCTCCTGCGACGCGTTGTGGGGCGCGATCGAGAAACATCAGCAGCGCTTCCATGATGGCGGCCGGGTTCGGCGGGCAGCCAGGAAGATAGACGTCGATCGGCAAGACACCCTCGAGTCCGCTCCTGCACGCGTAGCCGCCCCCGGCGATTCCGCCCGACACCGCGCAGGTGCCGACGGCCATGACCCAGCGCGGTTCCGGCATGGCCTGGTACGCCGCCTTCAACGGCTCGAACATCGCGCTCGTGACCGGCCCGGTGACCAGGAGAAGATCGGCGAAGCGTGGCGAGGGGGTGAAGAAGATACCGAGCCGATGCAGGTTGTAGAAAGGATTGTTCAGCGCCTGGAGTTCCGATTCGCATCCGTTGCACGAGCCTGCGTCGACGTGGCGAATATGGAGGCTCCGCTTGAATGCCGCCCGCTCCGGCGTCGAATGGCGATCGTGATGCACTGGCCTGTCGGACCAGACTAAATCTTGGCGATTGCTGACACCGAACGCCCAATCATTGGAGGGCTCCATCGCCCCCGTCGGGCATACCTCGGTGCAGAGCTGGCAGACGATGCAGCGTCCGTAGTCCACACTCAGCCCGCTATCTTGGGCTTGGATCGCGTGGGTCGGACAGACCGTCGCGCATTCCTGGCAGCCCTCCCGACAGGCGTCCGGATTATAGCGAGGCATCCC
>JAKALI010000672.1 GCA_021813195.1 Pseudomonadota bacterium | reverse complement strand
AAAACAGGGACAAGATGCCGGGCACGCTATGACTACGGGGCTGACTTGCGAATTCGCAGGATGCGGATTCCAGGTTTGTCAGCTACCTGGGGGGAAAGCTTTCCAGAACGCTCGCGAGGCGGGCACTCTGGAAAGGAAGCAATGCGCTCCCTCCCCTCGAAAACATCAGCCAATCAGTTCGACCGCATGCTCGCCACAGTTTTGACCAACCCGCAACTGGAAAGTCTTGCCCTGCAGCAGCGGGTATTTTTCAAGCTTCAATTCCTGCAACAGCGAATCGAGCGTCGCCTTGGGATCGACCGAACGCAGCCGGCGTATGAGATCGACCAGCGCGTCGCGGTCCGCATCGCATTGATCCTCGAGAAACTGATCGTGCTCATCGATGAAGCTTGACGCCTGGCGTACCGGCTCGCCGGAACACTCGCCGGACGGAATGAAGAGCGAACCGTCGTGATAAACGCCATCCTCGGTGAGGTCGACGCGATCATCGCCAATCGTTACTGAGACGGCATCGCACAGAATCACCTGCGGCCAGATCCAACGCCCTTCGAGCGTTGCCCGGCAGTGTTCGCCGACCGCTTCGACATGGGCCGCCTGTTCATCGATGGTGCGCACGTAGCGCTGAACCCAGTGATCGTGATGCAGGGAAGTCGACGAGATGACGATGTAACCCTTCGCCCTTGCAACCATCCAGCAGGCAGCGCTTTCGTCACTCATGCTGTCGAGCTCGACCAGGACGACGCTACCTTCTTCAATATCGCTTCGCGTCAGGAAACGCTGCACTGTCTCCAGGTAGTTGCAATCTTCGTATCCCTCCTGAATCGGGTAGCCGACGATGCGCTCGCACAGGCACTTGGGCAATAGCGGAATGGCATTGAGGAGATCGAGATGACCCCACCGGCGCATCGCCTCGAAGAAAGTGTCGACAAACGCTTCGTCATCCATCCCCGCCTTTGCTTCGAGCAGCGCCTGCCGCCAGAGAGACTTCAGGCACGCATCGATGCGCTTGCGCTGATCGTCTTCGTCGATGAGTTTGTCACGGTCTGGTAGACGCGCAACAAATTCCTTCGAGTCCAGATGCACGACGTTGACTCGAGCAGCATCGAAATAGGATGGTCGCATCACGCAGAAGCCTTGCAGGAAGACCAGCGTATCCGATGCGTGCTTGCCGTCACGTGTGCCGGTCAAGTAGACGTGCCCGATGCTCGCGGACACGAATGGAAGATGACCGATCGCGTGAATTCGCGACAACTCGATGCCGTTGAGCCAGACGGCAACCGGAAAGCCGCTGCACATCGTTTCCAGGTGATTCTTCAAGCCCGGCAATTGAACATCGTGGAGTTCGATGACGGTATGGGGATGGTGCTCGATATCAACAACATCGATAGGCCTTCGACTGAGCGCTTCCTCGGTCAGAAAGTCGATCTTCCGGTTGCGCGACGCGACAATGCAGCGAGACGCGGAATACAAGCACTTTGAAAAGCCGATCCCGAACGGGCGCTCCTCGTCGCATGTATCCTTGTCCCAGCCGGACTCGTTAAATGTCAGCAACTTCTGAAAGTCACTGATGCCGCAGCCATCGTCGACGACCCGAAGGATTTTGGACGCCTCGTCATACGAAATCTCGATGCGCCGCGCGCCGGCACGCCGGGCGTTTTGCATCAGCTCGGAGATGAGCGTGAACTTGTCGGTGAAGGCATAGCGCTGATTGCGCAGCGCGCCCTCTTCGTTGATGCGAACCTGTATCTGCATTTGAGTGCTCCATGAGTGCGGGCGGAACACCGCCCCGAGCGGAGCAATGGCCCGCCAGGGGTGGGAAATATGGACAGCCTCAGCGGCTGACCGGTGGTGAGAACAACTGTCCCGCACGCAGCGCTTCGCCCAGACTGTGCATGTGGAACTCGCCAGGGAGCATGTACAGCGTGCAGGTGGGATTGTCAGCGTCGTCGAGACGTTGGACCTTGTAGCCGATGGGGTGCCATTGGATCCGATAGACGAGACGATCGGCGCCCGAAATGACGAACTTGCGTCCGGGTTGGCCGGTGATGACCTCGCTTTCCTTCACCAGATATGCGATGTCTCCGGGCGCACGCACCGGGAGCATCGTGTCAAACTTTTTGCCGTGGTGGATTGCGGTGAACATGGCGATCTCCTCAGTAAACCAGAGCGCTGCAAGGATCGGCAGGGTTGCTCGCCGATTCGTCGATAATGTCTGCCAGACCGGTTTGCACCGGTTGGGTCTGGCGGGCCGACGAGGCAGAAGCCACCCTCAGGCAGTCCGGATGGGCCGCCTGCTTTTGCGCGTTTTCCATCATCACGGCATCGTCGTAATCCATGCGGCCCACCACGCCGTAGGCGCAGAGAATGGCCAGCAGCGACAAAATAGTCTTGATCGTGGACATGCTGTACTCCTTGAAAAAACGAGCCCTTGTCAGGGCTCGCGTGAATGAGTCAGGCGAACAAATCGCCTTGCACGGTATGTTTCTTGACCTGCTCGTTGATCCATTGCGGATTTTTTGCCAGGCGGCTTTCGACCCAGTCGGGATTCTTGAGGACGGCTTCGCGCACCCAGCAGGGATAGCGTTCGAGCGTGGCGTTCAACCATGCCTTGACCTGATATCGGATCGAGTCACGAATCTCCTCGGCGTCCACGAGCCCAAAGTAGGGTGTTGGCGACAAGGGGCTGCAACCGACGATTTTCAGGCAATTGACGAACGAGAAAGGCAGGCTCTCCTTGTCGCGCTCGGTAAAGACCCAGCGCAAGGTGTCGAGCTTTTCTTCGAGGGGTGTTTCCGGATCACGGAGATCGCCTACTTCCTTGAGCAGGCGCCAGTGAAGAAACACGATGTCTTCTGCGCTCCATTCGACGGCTGTGTCGTCGTCGAGAACGTCGAACGTGACGGCAGCCTCGGGGGCGGGCCAGATAGCCCTCAACATGGCCGATTGGCCGCCACCGGAAATGGTTTCCCCGAAAAAGACCTCGGGGAATGCGGCTATCGATTGAGTTGGGGATGAACTTTGGTTCAGCATCATTGCCTCCAGAAAAAAAGGAGGCAATGCGCACCGCGGACAGGGGCAATTGCCCCCGCAGGGTGAAGAACGACCGGTGTAAAGACCGGTGCTAATGGGACTGGCTTAACTACATGGCGGTACGAACCGCTTGACCGGTGTGCCAGCTACCGATCGGAGAAAGCTTTCGGCGCGAGATGGGATTCCCGCCTCGAAAGAGATCTTCGATGGCGGCGCAAGACAGGCACCGCAGATGGCGTGCCGGCAAGGCGTGTGTGATACACGGGAGACTCTGGGGCTTGCCCGACTGCTTGCAGGGCCAGCTGCTGCATGATG
>JAKALI010000671.1 GCA_021813195.1 Pseudomonadota bacterium | reverse complement strand
GGGGCTCGAGCTGCTCAACCTCATTGTCTGGGACAAGCGCGTCGCCGGCATGGGCAGCTTTTATCGCTCCTGACCTGCCACTGACTTTTCATCCAGCGGCGATTAGAGCCTCGGCGGCGGAGCAATTTTTCCAGGGCTTAAGATAGAGAAATAGTGGAGGCGACCGGTAAGTGTTTCCGCGACGTAAAGTGGGGGTCGCGGTTGGATGCGATTTGACAGCCTAGAGTGCAGAATAGATGTCTAGAGCCGTCTCGACATCCTGGAAGACCTTGCCGCGGCCATCCTTCAGCACCAGGGCGTGCGTGCAATATTCGCGTACAATGTCCACGGCGTGCGACGCCAGTATCAGCGCGCAATTGCGGCGCTGCGCAAAAATGGCATCCTGGCATTTGCGGTGGAAACGCTGGTCACCGGCCAGGATCACTTCGTCGATCAGGTAGCAGTCGAATTCGACAGCAAGAGACAGGCCGAAGGCAAGTCGCGCGCGCATGCCGAAGGAGTAGGTTTCCAGCGGCATGTGGATATCGTGACCGAGTTCGGCGAAATCTTCAGCGAAAGCCAGGATGTCGTCGAAGGAACGGTCGTATATCCGCGCGATGAACTTGACGTTGTCGTAGCCTGTAAGGAAAGGGTGGAAGCCGCCTTCGAAGCCCAGTGGCCAGGACAGGCTCATCGAACGGCGCACACAGCCGGCCGTCGGCGCTTCGACGCCTCCTATGAGCTTGATCAGGGTGGACTTGCCGGCGCCATTGCGCCCTAGCACGGCCAACTTCTCACCCGGCTAGACACGGACGTTGATGCCGTCGAGCACGCGGCGCGGTCCGCGATGGGTGGGATATTCTTTCACGAGATCGAGGACTTCGATCATGACACCGCTACCCGCTTGCGAAGAACTTCGATTGTCGTCAGCGCCCCGAACGTCAATGCAAGGCAAACGAACGTAAGATAGAAGGCGTCATAATGGGTCGTGACGATATCGCCAAAATACCCGCCACGAATCATCTCGAAATAGTGGACGATTGGAATCATCAGCGCGTAGGCCTGCCACTTATGCGGCAGCCAGTCGACCATGTAGAAGGCGCCGCTGACCGGTAGACTGAGATATGAGAAGGGGTTGTAGAGCTTTTCGATGATGGACGAGATCTCAGATGCAGCGCCAATCAGGATCGAGAAGGAGGTGCAGAACCAGATCGCGTAGAACCACCCGGCCAGGAGCAACATGAGGTTCTGAGGCGGAATCATCACTCCAAGAGCGACAAAGAGCACGCATCCGAAAACAAAGGCCATCAGCGTGCCCGCCGCCTCAAGGATCATGCGAGCAAGGAACAGATCGATGATGCGGACTTGGCGATGATAGAGCACGTTGTGGTTGGCACGCACGCAATGGATGCCCCGGCTCATCATGTGCCGGTAGAGCAGGAACGGCACGTAGCCCGTCATCAGGAACCCGACCAGCGACATGCCGCGCTGCTCTTCCGGAAAGAACGGCAGGAAGCTGCGCATGGCGATGACGCCGAAAGCGAACAGAATCGGTTCGCCCATGATCCACATAAAGCCGATGTTCTCGCGCGCAAAGCGGGTGTGCACCTCGCGCATCGTCAGCGCTCCGATGACCCGCAGCTGAATCGTCAGGGATTCCCGGAACGAAGGTTCCCGCCATTCCGGTCGCGCCGGCGCCGTCATCGCCCGACGTGTTCGCGCACGCTGGCGGTCACGAGCCAGCCGATTCCGTAGATCAGCAGCGACGTCGCAAGCACCTCGATAATGTCAATGAAGCGGCGCGGGTATTCGGGATAGTCGGGCAGATCGGGTTCGACGACGCGATCGAGATAGATTTGCTTGCGCTCTGCGTCGAGGCGAGCTTGGTCCCGGGCAGAGATCGCCGAAGCCAGTCCCTTGTCGGCGAATTGGAGAGCGAGCAGAAGACGCTCATACGTGGAGATCGCCATCACCACCGAACCGTTCCCGCCGACGACCTTGCCACGTTCGGCCGCAACCTGGTGCTGCAGAGCCGCAATGTGCTGGCGCAGCGGTGGGATTTGTGGGCTGCTCGGAAGCGTACGTGTCAGTTCGGAGAGATTGGCCTCGGAGGTCGCCAGTTCGGTCTCGAGACGCGCTACCAGTTCGAACACCGTGCTGGAGGTGCTATTCGGATCCAGCATCTGGTTCTCGAGGCGGTACTTGGTGATCGCCGCCTGCGTATCAGAGACTTGCCTTTCGTAGTCGGCGACCTCCTGGTCGGCGACGGCGATGGCGTCATGGCGGGCGCGCGCATTAAGCCGGTTCACGAGCGCCTCGCTGTACGACAGTATCGCGTGAGCGATACGATCGGCATCGCCGGGCCGGTATGCCTGCACGCGCAGAGTGCTGATACCGGTGGTCTCGTTGACGGTCACCGAGACAAAGCGGCGGTAAGTTCTGTAGAGTTCCTCGAAATTGTCGGGCGCGAAGGGCGGCGGGAAGCGCGTGACGAAGTCGCCCTCGGGTCGGGAGAGGATTGTTCGCAGATCATCGTGCTCTACCAGTTTGTGAACGATGTCGCGTGACAGGATGAAGGCGCGTACCGAATAGGCGTTGTCGCGCGAAGTTGCCAAGCCCACGCTTTGGAGCATCGTGCCCATCACACCCACCCGAGGGCCGTCGACGCTGTGTACGACGTAATCCGCGCGCGAGATGTAAATGTTGGAGGCTATCACGCCATAATAGGCGAGGGCGATGAGCGTCGGTACGACGACGACGCTGACGAACCAGGGATGATTCTTGGCAAAGTCAAGCAGCGAGGTGGCCCAGCGAGCCGGACCAGGCCGCGGCCGCATGCCTGTCACCGCGTCCGCGGGGATGACACGGCGCAGCCGTCCGTCGGTGTCGATTCGTTGAAATCCGGTCATCCCGCCCCCACGTCACACGGTCAAATCTAGCGGATAAACCGCACAGTGTCATCGTTCGCTTGCGGCCTCCGCGGCCGGCGGGTGCGCACCGGTTCAGTGGGCGAGCGCGATATTGGACCAACCCGATGTCATCTTGTCGACCGCAAGGCTTCTGGCCATGCGGATGTCACCCGCAATGGCCAGAAGCCCCATGTGATTGCTGTTCGCAGGGCCCGCCAGCCCCGTCGACAACTGGGCCAGATGGGTCAGGATGAAATGTAGTGCATGGACCGAATCCCGTACCGACGCAGTGCCCGCAGCGAGTGCCGCCGGCGCCAATACCGTGGTGCCGAACGAGATACCGGGTACTGTCTCGCCAGCCGTCCCCTTTTCGTGCCAGGAGGATCCGGGGTTGCCGCCGATGAGGCTGCCGCCGAGCTGGGTGGTGCCGTCCATGGTCCAGATCGCCGCCTGGCCAT
>JAKALI010000670.1 GCA_021813195.1 Pseudomonadota bacterium | reverse complement strand
GCCGCATCTTCTCCCGCTTCGAGAAGCTGGACTGCCTGTTCCTCGGCTTTCTCTGCTTCGCGCTCATCATCGAAGCGCTCAGATAGTGTTAACACGCCCTAGAAGGAAATCATTCTCCGCCGGGTGCTCCCAATCAATGACCGCGACACGTTCGATTTTCTGGCCGCCCTGCTCCACGTCGGGGATCGAGACCAGCACGCCGTCTTTGAGCAGCAGATAAACTTCGCGGTTGGCCGCTGCCTCCAACATCGCCGAGCGGTCGCGCGTTAGCCCCTCAATCGCAGCGGAGATGGCCTCGGAGGGTTGCGCGGGATTCAGCTTTTCGAGGGCCGTGCGCAGACGCGGCAGCAGCACCACGTCGCCTCGCGTCTCGCGGCCCAGCGTTCCTTCCGGCCCGAAGGTCTCTTCCATGGCCGACACCGTTGCCCAGCCAAGATCGGCAAACAGCGCAATCGCGGGCTGCTCCACAAGCTGGTCTTCGGTGTAGGCGTGCGGCATGGACTAATCAACCTCCAGTTCAATCTGGCCGGACAGCAAGCGAGGCAAAAGAAGATCGCGGGTGCGGCGGAGGTTCCGAATTTGAAAAACTAGCAGTTGCTGTTGATCAACGATGTTGCCGAAGAGCTGTGAAAAACGATCTGCAACCGCGCCGTTCGGAATCACCACCGCGAATTTCTTCAATACTTCCCAATTCGCACGAGGCATTTTTGCGCCATTCGCTGTTGCACTTGCTTCCGCGACAAAGGCGTCGCTTGAAGTACATGCAACAACAATCGCGTAATGTTCAGGTTTCCTTGCTCGGATCACGATAGTATCGGCGGAGCACAACCCATCAAAAGGGGCAACACTTACTTTGTGAAAATATGGACGAATTTTTCCAAATAGTACTTCGCCCTTTTTGAATTCAAGCTTATTCGAACCAAGCTCATTCGCTATCTCCCAGGCATCGAGCGCAAGAGAACGGCGTGGAATGTGTTCCAGTCCGACGAATGGTTGCGAAACATCAAGCCTTCCTTTTGGAACCCCGCGACGCATTTCTTCGGCAACATCTCCGATCGTCTTAACTTCCCATCCCTGCGGGATCTCGCCGAGGGAGGACGGGACGCGTGGGTGATTCTCATGGCCGGGGAAGCGCAAGTGGACAAACCACTCGCGATAGAGGCTCCGCGCCATCTCCTCCAGTATCCGAATCCGCCGCTGATTGTTCTCGATCAATTCGTCGTACGCTGACAACGCTTCAGCAATTCTGCATTGCAACTTTCGCGGCGGCAAGTCCGGCAATTGCAGCGAGCGAACATCTTTCATGTTTAAATGCGCAACTGTAGCTCCATTTGTCTGCCCATGAATCAGCGATTGAATCTGTGGCCCATTTAGCAGGTAGTTCAAATACGCTGGCTCAACCTGGGACCGGTCGGGGCGGATCAAAAGCGTTCTTTGGCCAAGACATGGACGCAGCCCCTCTGGGATCATGGCAACATTTCCAACGGGAGCTTCGCGAGCCATGATGAGATCACCCGCCTGTGGCACTGCGCGTTTTGTCCATAGTTGGTATGTCTCTTCAGATACCCGGTTCACACCATCGAGGATGAAATAGCCACGGCCGATGTTTGGTGTCCTTATCGATGGATAGCCGCTTTCCTGAAGAGGAGCAGTTTTGTGCTCGCAGTCGATAATCAACTCGCAAATTTCGCTGAGCTCCATCCTCACGCCTCCAGAATCTCGGCGACATTGCGCGCGATGGTGGCTTCGAGTTCGCGAGCCTGGGTGTTGAGGGTCTCCAGTTCTTCGTTCAGCGTTTCAAGTTGCTCCTTGAAGTCTTCGTCGCTAACCGCTTCGCCGGGAGCCACACCCACGTAGCGGCCGGGATTGAGCGACCAGCCCTGTGCTTCAATCTCCTTGATCGTCGCGGCCTTGCAGAGGCCAGGTACGTCGGCGAACTTCGGCTTCTTGCCGAAGATATCCTTGATCTTTGCCTCCGACTCCCCGTCGCCGAGCGTGAAGTCCAACTCCTCGCCGCGATAGAGGCGGACAAGGTTCGCGATAAAGCCGATCTGCGCCGGAGTCCACTCGCGGTGAGCGCGGTCGATCTGCCGGTAGATGTGTCGCGCATCGATAAAGAGCACTGTTTTGCCGCGCTTAGTTCCGGCCTTGCCGCGATCCAGAAACCAAAGCGTGCACGGCAGCGTGACGGTGTAGAACATGTTCGGTCCCACGGCTACCATCACGTCCACGGCTTCCGCCTCGATTAGCTTCTGGCGAATATCCTGCTCACTGCTGCGCGCGTCCGAAGCCGAGTTGGCCATCACGAAGCCCGCCCGGCCAGTTTCATGGAGGGCCGAATAGAAGAGCTGAATCCAGAGGTAATTGGCGTTGTCGGTACGGGGCAGGCTGAAAGGATAGCGCTTGCCTTCGCCCACCACGTCCTTTAGTCGCTCCTTATCGACCGCGTTCACATTGAACGGCGGGTTGGCGAGCACGAAGTCAAAGCGGCCCGTGGCCTGATGGGGATCGTCGTAGTAGCTGTTGATCTGGCCGCCGTGACGGATGTCGCCTTCGAGACCATGCACGGCAAGGTTCATGCGGCAGAGGCGGCCGGTTTCGTCGGTCTTCTCGATGCCGTGGATGGAAAGCTCGGAGGTGGGGTTCTGCTTGTGCTCGGCGATGAAGCGCGCCGAAGAGACGAACATGCCGCCGGAGCCACAGGCGGGATCGAGAATGCGCCCATGATACGGCTCGATGACCTCAGTGAGCAGGCGGACGATGGGCGAGGGAGTGTAGAACTCGCCGCCACCCTGGCCCTCCGTGCGTGCGAACTCACCCAGGAAGTATTCATAGATGCGGCCAAAGGCGTCGTAATCGAGCGTGGCCGGGATCTCGGAGATCGTCTTGAGTAGTTCCTTGAGCAGTTTGCTGGTAAAGAGGTTGTAGCTGCGGGGCAGGACGCCGGCAAGCTGCGGGTTAATGGTCTCGATCTCGCTCATGGCGGTGTTGACCGCCTTGCCAACGCTGGCAGACTCGGGCAGCGTGAGCAGATGCTGGTACCGCGCGGCGGGGGTGAGGTAGAGAACGCCGTCAGCGTGGTAGGCGCCGGGGTCGTCCACGCGAGAACCGCGACGGGACGATACGGAGGCCTTCTCCAGCTTTGCCCGCTGTGCGGCAAAGCGAGCCTCGGCAAAGCGCAAGAAGATGAGCCCAAGTACGGGCTGGGAGTATTGGCCTGCCTTCAGGCCGGAGTTGGCGCGGAACTGATCGGCGGCATCCCAGAGCCGCTTTTCCAAGGTATTCGTGCCGTTGCCATTTTCTGTCGGTGCAATCCAAAGCATGAGAGAGATGTCTTTCGGGTCGTATAGCCGGG
>JAKALI010000039.1 GCA_021813195.1 Pseudomonadota bacterium | reverse complement strand
GCCAGCCTTTCGTCAGCCTTTGCCGTCGAACAAATCCTTCATGCGCGCAAAGAAGCCGGCACTGGCGGGACTCGTCTCCTTGCGGCTTTCTCGCTCGAACTCTTCCAGCAATTCGCGCTGGCGGCGCGTGAGGTTCTTAGGTGTCTCGACATCCACCTGAATGTACATGTCCCCGGTGGCGTTGGAGCGTAGCACGGGCATGCCCTTGCCCTTCAACCGGAACTGCTTGCCGCTCTCGGTGCCTTCGGGAACCTTCACGCGGGACGTGGAACCATCGAGTGCGGGCACGTCGATGTATCCGCCCAAGGCGGCTGTCGTCATTGATATGGGCACCCGGCAGAAAATGTCCGAACCGTCGCGCTGAAAAAACTCGTGCGGTTTGATGGACAGGAAAATATAGAGATCGCCCGGAGGGCCACCGCGCAAGCCGGCCTCACCTTCACCGCTCAATCGAATTCGCGTTCCATCCTCGACGCCCGCAGGTATGTTCACGGAGAGCGTACGCTCCTTCACGACGCGTCCGGTTCCCGAGCACGTGGGACAGGGATCAGGGATTGTCTCCCCGCGCCCCATACACGTCGGGCATGTGCGCTCGATGGTGAAGAACCCCTGACTGGCGCGCACCTTGCCGACACCGCCACACGTCGCGCAGGTGACGGGCTTGGTGCCCGCGCGCGCGCCGGAACCCGAGCACGTTTCACACGTCACGTTCGTTGGTACGCGGATCTGCGTCGTCTTGCCGGTGAACGCCTCGGCGAGCGTGATATCCATATTATAGCGGAGATCAGCGCCCCGCTCGCGCCCACTGGAGCGGCCGCTGCCGCGCCGCCCGCCCATGAACTCGCCGAACAGATCATCGAAAATGTCCGACATCGACGAGGAAAAGTCGGGACCGAACCCACCGCTGCCTGGGCCGCGTCCGCCCCCCAAGCCGTCGAAGGCAGCATGACCAAAACGGTCGTAGGCCGCCCGCTTTTGGGGATCTTTGAGGACCTCGTAGGCCTCGTTTATTTCTTTGAATTTCTTTTCGGCGCTCGCGTCGCCCGGATTGCGGTCAGGATGATGCTCCTTGGCGAGCTTGCGAAACGCCGACTTTAAGTCTTGCTCACTTGCATTGCGAGCAACACCGAGCACTTCGTAATAGTCGCGCTTGGCCATGACAGTGACGTGTCCGGAGCAGGGCGGAGATGCTTCGACTGAGACGATGCAAGCCCTCCCCCGTCACCGGGGGAGGGCCTTGTTGAAGGCAAAGGCGTCAGCCAGCCTTCTTTTTGTCGTCATCGACCTCCTCGAAATCGGCATCGACGACGTCATCGCTGCCACCCGATGAGCGAGCCGAACCACCAGCACCGCCCTCCGCGGTGCTCTGCGCCGAGTAGATCGCTTCGCCGATCTTCATCGCCACCTGCGCCAGCGACAAGGTGGAGGACTTGATCTTCTCGGTGTCTTCGGAGGTAAGCGTATCTTTCAGCGTGGCAATCGCGCTCTCGACGTCGCCCTTGATGGCAGCAACCGCCGGGTTGGACCCGTTTTCTTGCAATTGCTTTTCTGTCGAATGTATGAGCGCCTCGGCCTGATTGCGGGCTTCCACGAGTTCACGCTTCTTTTTGTCCTCCGAAGCATGGGCCTCGGCATCCTTAATCATGCGCTCAATCTCGGCATCCGACAGACCGCCCGAGGCTTGGATGCGGATCGATTGCTCCTTGCCCGTGGCCTTATCCTTGGCCGAGACGTGGACAATGCCATTGGCGTCGATGTCGAATGTCACTTCGATCTGCGGCACACCTCGCGGGGCGGGGGGAATACCGACGAGATCGAACTGGCCCAGCAACTTGTTGTCGGCCGCCATCTCGCGCTCGCCTTGGCTCACGCGGATCGTGACGGCGGTCTGACCGTCTTCAGCGGTCGAGAACACCTGGCTCTTCTTGGTCGGGATCGTCGTGTTGCGATCGATCAGACGTGTGAAGACACCACCCAGCGTCTCAATGCCAAGCGAGAGCGGCGTGACGTCGAGCAACAGGACGTCCTTGACCTCGCCCTTTAAGACGCCGGCCTGGATCGCAGCACCCACGGCGACAACCTCGTCCGGGTTGACGCCTTTGTGCGGCTCCTTCCCGAACAGCTCCTTCACCGTCTGCTGAACCTTCGGCATGCGCGTCATGCCACCCACGAGAACAACCTCGTCGATCTCGGCTGCCTTAAGGCCCGCGTCCTTGAGCGCCTGCATGCAGGGGCCCTTCGTGCGCTCAATGAGATCCTCAACGAGGCTCTCCAGTTTCGCTCGCGTGAGCTTCATCGTCAGATGCTTGGGCCCTGACGCATCTGCCGTGATGAACGGCAGATTGATTTCCGTTTGAGCCGACGAAGAGAGCTCGATCTTGGCCTTTTCGGCAGCTTCCTTCAAACGCTGCAAAGCGAGCTTGTCATTGCGCAAATCGATGCCACTCGACTTCTTGAACTCGTCGGCGAGATAGGTCACGAGCTTCATATCGAAGTCTTCGCCGCCCAGGAACGTATCGCCGTTGGTTGATTTGACCTCGAACACGCCGTCGCCGATCTCCAGGATCGAGATATCGAACGTGCCGCCGCCAAGATCGTACACGGCGATCGTCTTGGCCTCTTTTTTCTTGTCGAGACCGTATGCGAGGGCCGCCGCCGTCGGCTCGTTGATGATGCGCAGCACTTCAAGGCCTGCGATCTTGCCGGCATCCTTGGTCGCCTGACGCTGGGCGTCATTGAAGTAGGCCGGCACCGTGATGACGGCCTGCGTGACCGTCTCACCGAGCTTGGCCTCTGCCGTCTCCTTCATTTTTTGCAAGATGAATGCAGAGATCTGCTGGGGCGAATACTGTTTACCGTTAACCTCGACCCAGGCGTCACCGTTCGGGCCCTTCACGATCTTGTAGGGAACGAGTTTTTTATCCTTCTCCACCATCGGATCTTCAAAGCGCCGCCCGATCAGGCGCTTGATAGCGAACAAGGTGCCGGTCGGATTGGTAACGGCCTGGCGCTTAGCGGGCAGACCGACCAACCGTTCTGCGTCATCAGTGAAGGCCACGATCGAAGGGGTGGTGTTGGATCCTTCAGCGTTTTCCAAAACGCGGGGCTTGCCGCCATCCATCACGGCGACACACGAGTTCGTAGTGCCCAAGTCGATGCCGATTACCTTCGCCATCTTATCGTCTTCCTTTATGTTGCGGCAGACCACCCGGACCCTGGTTCCAGGCATCCGACTTGGCCCCGCCCGTTGAGGCTCGAGGAGGGGGAGGCCGGGTGATCCCCTTGTGGTTTTTGGAACGTGGTAATCGTCTATATAGGAGGCGTCGAGCAGGCCGCAACGGTTGCGCCTCACGACGCCGCGGGGAATATGAGGCGATGAGGGAGTGCGCAACAGACGTCCTATGTCAAGCCGCAAACCTCCAAAGGCTGTCGATCAATTGGGGTGTGGATCGACCACCCTGACCCGTTTTCCGGCAGGCTTCGAACTCTTCAATGGCGCTCTTACCGTGTCCGAACAGACCGAGTTAGTGGCGCAAATCCTCGGGCTGCTCGACGTTGCACCCTTGTTCGAACCGCGTATGCCGCGCACGGGCAAGCCATTCTCGGTCCGCCTGACGAATTTCGGCCGCCTCGGCTGGGTGTCGGACAAGGATGGCGGCTACCGTTACCAAGCCACCCACCCGGCGACCGGCCAACCCTGGCCAGCCATCCCCGACATCCTGCTCCAAATTTGGCGGCGTTTCGCCAAATTCCCCGGCGAGCCAGAAGCATGTCTTGTTAACCTCTATCGCGACCGGGCCAGAATGGGCAGCCATCGGGATGCCGACGAAGACGAGCCCGAAGCTCCCGTGGTTTCCGTCTCCCTCGGCGATGAGGCGATCTTTCACGTCGGCGGACCGCAGCGATCCGACCCCAAGGTGCGCACGAAGCTTCTATCGGGCGACGTGTGCGTCCTGGGCGGGCCGTCGCGCTTCGCCTTCCATGGGATCGACCGCATTCTTCCAGGGACCTCCACCCTCGTGCCCGGCGGTGGCCGCATCAATCTTACGCTGCGGCGGGTGACACGCTGGAAATTTTGAACACCCCTTGGAACAGCATGGGCCACCAGCCGTGCGCCGATGTCGCCTAAGCCATTCGATGGTTCCGTGTGCAGACTGTTTGCCGTTGGGACGTATCCAGGGTTTCTTAATCTGGCCCTAGACTGACCACGCCGCGGCGATTCTTGGGGGCGTACAGGCGCGCAAGTGCGCGAGATGTTCGATGCTCAAGACAAACCTCGCGGCGAGACTAGAAGCACGTCAAACAGGGGAAAACGACGATGTTCAACATTAAGGCCCTCTTCGCCGAATTCATCGGCACGTTCATGTTGATGGCCTCCATTCTTGGATCAGCCTTCTACGCCTTCGCGGCCCCGTCCGGAGCCGCCGGCATTCTCGGCGTCGCCTTCGGGATTGGCATCGTGGTGATGGTGATGGCGCGCTCGATCGGGCATATCTCCGGTGGGCATTACAATCCTGCGGTCACGATCGGCCTTGTCGCGGGGGGACGCTTCAGCGTCGCGGCAGCGCCCGGCTACATCATAGCCCAGCTTTTGGGGGCGGTCGCCGCATGCGCGGTGTTCGCGATCATCGGCGGCGGCGTGGGCGGCAATTATGCGGCGAACGGGTATGGCGATCTGTCCATGCTGAAAGTCGGACTGGAAGGCGTCTTCTTGATCGAGGTCGTCATGACAGCCTTCTTCCTGATCGTGATCCTCGGCTCCACCCGAGCCGGCGCACCGGCGGGCTTTGCACCCCTCTCGATCGGCATGACGCTGACGGCGATCCACATCATGTCGATCCCGGTTTCCAATACTTCGGTCAATCCGGCACGGTCCTTCGGCCCGGCCGTGTTTGCTGGCGGCGAGCCGCTGTCGCAGCTGTGGGTGTTCGTAGCCGCGCCTATTCTGGGTGCCATCCTCGGCGCACTGATCTATCGCATCATTGAAACGGAGGGTTGAGGCTACCCATACGATCGCGCGCCGGGGCCGGCTCGGAAACGGGCCGGCTCCCACGTTCGCCAAGTGTGACAACATGCTGACACTCTTGTGTTTTGCGACGTTTGACCGCCCCACCGACCTACCCTTTTCCTTGCATTGGTCGTGAACCTGTGTCAGCAAGGAGCACGCTCGGGCGCAGGGGATTGATTCCAATTCATCCTTTTTTCGAGCCTTCGGCTCCGGCTTTTAGCCCAATAACGGCACGTTCTTCCCCCTGCGCTCCATCGACCGTGTGCACTCCACTCCCGCCGGGAGTGAGAGGAAACGTGCGCGGGCAGCATTGACCGCAGTTGGAGATACTTGTTGGAAACAAAAGCCTTCGCTGAGCTCGGGCTCAGCCCCAAGGTCCTGGCCGCCATCGAGGCCGCTGGATACACCACCGCCACGCCTATCCAATCCGCCGCTATTCCCGTTGCCATCGCCGGATGTGACGTTCTCGGGATCGCCCAAACCGGTACAGGTAAAACCGCCGCCTTCACGTTGCCGATGATCACCCGGCTCGAGAACGGTCGCGCCCGCGCACGCATGCCGCGCTCTCTCATCCTGGCCCCAACGCGCGAGCTTGCCGCCCAAGTCGCGTCTGCCTTCGAAAAGTATGGGGTTCATCACAAGCTCGACGTGGCCCTTCTGATTGGTGGGGTGTCGATGGACGATCAGGTCAAGAAGCTCGACCGCGGCGTCGATGTGTTGATCGCGACACCGGGCCGTCTGCTTGATCATTTCCAGCGTGGTCGTGTGATGTTGATGGGCGTCGAAATTCTGGTCATCGACGAAGCCGACCGCATGCTCGACATGGGCTTCATTCCGGACATCGAGAAGATCTGCAAGCTCCTGCCACCCAAGCGCCAGACGCTGTTCTTCTCCGCAACGATGCCGCCCGAGATTACGCGCCTGGTCCAGCAGTTTCTGAGGAACCCGGTGCGCATCGAAGTTGCCAAACCCGCAACGACAGCCAAGACGATCACCCAGCGTTTCTGTTTCTGCCCGGACGGTGAGGATTGGGCCAAGCGCGAGATGCTGCGCAATCTGATACGTGGCGAGAAGATCAAAAACGCGATCATCTTCTGCAATCGCAAGCGCGACGTTGCCATCCTTCACAAATCGCTCGTCAAACACGGCTTCAACGCGGGGGCGCTCCATGGCGACATGGACCAAAAGAGCCGCATGGAGACGCTCGACCGCTTCCGCGCCGGCGAGCTGACCCTGCTGGCGGCTAGTGATGTCGCCGCGCGCGGGCTCGATATCCCGGACGTCAGCCACGTCTTCAACTTCGACCTGCCATGGCATTCGGAGGATTACGTCCACCGCATCGGGCGCACGGGTCGTGCCGGTCGGGAAGGAGCCGCTTTCGCGATCGTGACGGTTGAGGATCTGAAACTCCTCAAGGACATCGAGAAAATCACCGGCGATACGCCCGTATGGATTGGCGATGCACCAACCGAGCAGGATTGGCAGGATGCCGGCAAGCGTCGCCGCGGCCGTGGCGGCAAGCCATCCTCGCGGACACACGCGTCTTCCGCCAGGGGCGCGGCGACCGGCCCACGAACCGCGCAACCTGCAACGCGTTACAACCAGGACTTGGCGCCAACGCAAGCGCGCCTTCCAGTTGCCCAACGCGACGAGTTGCCAATGGCCGCGGCCCCACGCGTTGCCGAGCGCCCAGTGGAGACGACGAGGCTCCACGAATCTCGCAGAGCGGGTCCGCAACAGGGATCAAACCGGGTGAGGGCAACCGACATGGCGGCCGCGTCGCTCACCGTCGCAGCGCGCGCGCAACATGACCCGCAACGCGAGCAGCCTCGACACGACCGCTCGGCTGCGAAAGCGGCAGAAGCACCCGTGCGCTCGCAACCAGCACGCGGCGCAGCAACCCGAGAGCGACCCTCTAACAACGCCGGATTTGCGGACAATGTTCCGGCGTTTCTCCGCCGCCCGACGCGTCCGGTGCGCGCTGCCGGAGAATAGCGTCAGAATGTTGGGTTACACTACGCTTCACGACGCGTAGCCCGCGAGCCAGCCGCGCAGCCCCTCACCAATGGAGCGGGCCGCGCCACGAGTTAGCCGTTCACGCCACGAAATCGCGGAAAGCAGCCGCGGCGATTTCAACTGTGGCCGTCCGCCGTTGCGCGTCGGATCTCCTTTTCCACCTCATAATTTCAGTTATTCACAATGTGGGTGCGTCCGCCTGTGGAAAACGGCGGACCGGCTACAGAGATATTGTTCGTCTGTTGATAACCTGATCGTGCAGATTGCGGGGATTACGACATCATGCGTGTGACGCGTCATACGACAGGTTTGGAGACTAAAAATCTGAGATCGCCGTTCGGAACGGTTCCGGTTCCAAGCATCCGTGAGCCGAGCCATACGGAGTTGGAGGAATTTGTCCGGCTTGCGCGGACCGTGCTCCAGAAATCCCCGGATGATCTTTACGCCATCGCGGACAACAACCTCGCCATGCAGCAGGCTTGGATTGCAGCCTTCGTCGAGCATCGCGCGCGGGCAGAAGCCGAAGCTCAGTTCTGGTCGGCTGCAATTGCCTATTTAATGTCCTCGAGGCCCGCTGCCGCCGCTAACGATCCTTGAGCACTTCGAGCCCCTGTCGCTCGCTCCTGACGGTGCTGACCGGCTCAAGGCCAAGCGAAAGCCGCCTCACGATCTCATCGAGAACGAACCGCCCGGCCGAAGTCGCCCGCACGCGCTTGAGGTTCCTGTCTAAAGCCGTGGCACGCGTGCCAGCGAGCCCGGGCCCAATGCACGCGCGAATGATATCGTCCTCGGCGTCGCCAGCGTCCTCGTGGAGGGGCTCGATGAGACCCGAGCGCACGAGAGCTTCAACGACGCTCGCAGACGGCACAAACCCCGTCCGTGCAGCCAAATTTTCAAAATCGAGCCCCTCGGTCAGTCGCAACCCCATCAGCAGCGTCTCGTCGGCCTTTTCTGCAGGCGTGAGACGCGAGAAACCCGTCATGCCGTGGCCCTGATCCGAGACCAGACGGGCCCACGCTTCCGGCTGACGCTCCGTGTCGGTTGCAAAACACTCGCCCTTGATGTGCAGGCGACCATGCGCTCCCGGACCAACGCCGGCGTACGCCCCATACCGCCAATATGTCAGATTGTGACGGCTCTCCTCGCCCGGCCTGGCATAGTTCGAGATCTCATAGAGCGGCAAACCCGCTTGCCGCGTCATGGCATCGGTCAGTTCATAGAGTGCGAGCGCCGCCTCTCCATCGGGTATGGTGAGCCGCCCACGCGCATGAAGATTTGCGAATGGCGTGCCGGGTTCGATGGTCAATTGATAAAGCGACAGATGCGATCCTGCGAGGGTCAGCGCTTCGGACAATTCCGCTTCCCAGGCTGCGCAGGTCTGACCGGGACGGGCGTAGATCAAATCGAATGAATAACGCTGGAACGTGCATGCGGCGAGTTCGATCGCAGCGCGAGCCTCGGCTGCGTCGTGCAGCCGGCCGAGCTGCTTCAAGTCATCGTCGCGCAAGGATTGCACGCCGATCGAGACGCGATTAACCCCAGCGTGCCGGTAGCCGGCGAAGCGGGCGGCCTCGACGCTGTTCGGATTGGCTTCCAGCGTGATCTCGGCATCCGGCTCGACGTTCCATATTCTGGCGATGTGATCGAGGATGCCCGCAACCGTGGAAGGTTGCATGAGCGACGGCGTACCACCGCCAAAGAATACGGACGTGACGCGCCGCCCCTCCGGCTCAAGCACGCGCGCAACGTGATCGAGTTCCCTAAGATAAGCTGCAAGATAGCGCGCCTCGTCCCAGCCGCCGTGGCGCACGTGGGAGTTGAAATCGCAGTAGGGGCACTTCTGCGCACAGAATGGCCAATGGACGTAAACGGCAAGCGTCTCGTCTCGCCCAGAGTGCCTCGTTAAGCTCACGTTCCGTCTCGCCCCGCAACGAGTGCCTTCGCCAGCAATCGCCAACGTGGCTCCTCTGCGAGCGCCTCTCGATGATCCGCCACCCAATCTTGCATAGCTTGCAAAAACGCTGCGAGATTGCCGCTGCGCCAATCTTGCGGATGGTCGGCGAGATTGCGTCGTAGATTGGTCATCAGCGTTAGCAGTTCCTCGCACGTCGAAACGTTGGCCGCCGCAGCTGCAAGGCCGGCCGCGTCACGCCGTGCATTGGGCGGTGGAATCTGCGCACGCTCATCGCCTAGACACACCCGGCGGAACTGATCAAAGGCGCGCGTGCGATGGGAGATCGCATATTTGTCGGCCGGCTCCATTTCCCCGAAGGTCAGCGTCTCACCCTCGGCAACGAACATCGGATCGTAGCCGAAACCGTTCCCCCCACGCGGTGGCCACACGACGTGGCCATCCACGCGGCCCTCGAAGAATTCATGTTCGCCATCGGGCCAAGCCAGACACAGGACAGAGATGAAGTTGGCATGCGGTGGTTTGTCGGCATCCCATGCGCCGCGTTTGAGAAGTTCCTCGTGCACACGCGCCATCGCCAGGCCAAAATCGCGCTCAGACCCCGCCCAATCCGCCGAGTAAACGCCCGGTGCGCCGTCGAGCGCTTCGATCTCGATCCCCGAATCGTCGGCGAGGGCGGGAAGACCAGATGCTTCAGCGGCGGCTCTTGCTTTGATGAGAGCATTCCCGCGGAAGGTCGTCTCCGTCTCCGCCGGCTCTGAGAGGCCTAATTCGCCAGCCGAGACAGCTTCGAGCCCGTAGGGCGCAATGAGCTGATGGATTTCCCACACCTTGCCTTTGTTATGGCTCGCGACCACGAGTCTCGAACCTGGGGTCAACTTGCGCATAGCTCTGCCTTCCTGACCGCAGCTCCCGTGATTGGTCGATCCGGACATCACCGGGGATTTTCTGTCACCCCACGGTGATCTTCTGCAGTTGGACGAGTTCGGAAATACCCTTTCTGGCGAGCACCATGAGGCTGTCGAAGCTTTCCTGGCTGAATGCGGTGGTCTCCGCTGTACCCTGCACCTCGACGATGCCGCCCGAACCCGTCATGACGAAATTCGCATCGGCATCCGCCGAGGAATCTTCAGCATAGTCGAGGTCGAGCACGGGCGTGCCGCGATAAAGTCCGCACGACACGGCAGCGACATGATCGCGCAGCACGCCGTCCTTCACCATGTCGCGCACTTTCATCCATTGGATGCAGTCGTGCAGCGCGACCCATGCTCCCGTGATGGCCGCCGTGCGCGTGCCCCCATCGGCCTGGATGACGTCGCAATCGACCGTGATCTGGCGCTCGCCGAGTTTTTGCAAATCGACGACGGCTCTGAGCGCACGACCAATGAGGCGCTGAATTTCTTGCGTGCGGCCCGAAGGATGGCCAGACGTCACTTCGCGCCGGGTCCGTTCGGCGGTGGCGCGCGGCAGCATGGCATACTCGGCCGTCACCCAGCCGCGGCCCTGACCTTTGAGCCAGGGCGGCACGCGCTCCTCGAGGCTCGCCATGCACAAGACTTGCGTATTGCCGAACTTGACGAGGCACGACCCCTCCGCATGCATGGAGACGGCGCGCTCGAACGAAATGCGGCGCAACTCGTCGTTCTGGCGTTTGGATGGGCGCATCGGCTCTTGCCTTTCAGATTTTTAGGTTTCGGCGCGCGACCCTAGGCTCCCGCAACAATCGACGCAACCCAAGGGCTGCATCCGGCGCTCATGGCCCGTGGGACTGTCGCCGACCGCTGCCATTTGACGCCCAGGGGCCTGCCTTCCTACATTGACAAGAGCGGCGGCCAAATTCAGGCCAGCGGCATGGTAAAGGGCATACTGCAGACTGATGTCCGAGATCACCAAACTCAGCGAACGGTCCCGAACGATCTTGCGCCAGATCGTGGAGAGCTATCTGTCGACGGGCGAGCCCGTCGGCTCGCGCAACCTCTCGCGAGTGTTGCCCTTGAACCTGTCGCCAGCCTCGATCCGCAATGTCATGTCGGACCTGGAGGAGCTGGGTCTGATTTATGCGCCGCATACGTCGGCGGGCCGGCTACCGACCCAATCTGGCCTGAGAATGTTCGTCGACGGATTGCTGGAAATGGGAAATCTGGCAGAGAGCGAACGGCGGCAGATCGAGTCGCAAATCGCCGCCTCTCGTTCGACCTCTCTTGAACGCGTCCTGGGCGAGGCGGGCGAGATGATCTCCGGCCTGTCGCACTGTGCGGGCGTCGTCTTGGCGGAAAAACAGGTTGCGGCTCTCAAGCAAATTGAGTTTGTCCCCCTCGAGCCCACGCGCGCCCTTGCTATCCTGGTCAGCGAAGACGGAGACGTCGAGAACCGCATCATCGATATGCCAGAAGGAATGCCACAGACGGCCCTGATCGAGGCCGCCAATTATCTCAATGCCCACGTGCGCGGCCTCACTCTGCCAGAGGCGCGCGAACGCATCGAAGCCGAACTTGGACGCGCCCAAGCCGAGCTCGACGCTCTGACACAAAAGGTCATCAAGGCGGGGCTCGCCGAGTGGTCGGGCAATTCCGGAGATCGCCAAAGCCTCATCGTGCGGGGGCAGTCGAACCTGCTCAAAGACGTAACGGCGATGGAGGATCTGGAACGCATCCGCCAGTTGTTCGACGATCTGGAACACAAGCGCGATCTCGCCGAAATTTTGGGCTTGGCGGAAGGCGGGGAGGGCGTGCGCATCTTCATTGGTTCGGAAAACAAGCTCTTTTCACTCTCCGGTTCCTCGCTGATCGTCGCCCCTTTCCACAACGAGGCGCGCAAGATCGTCGGCGTGCTTGGAGTTATTGGACCGACCCGCCTCAACTATGCCCGGATCATTCCGATGGTGGACTACACCGCGCGCATCATCTCTCGGCTGATAACTTGATTTTTTTGCCGCCCCGTCCGATACCGCGCGCGAACGTTGCAATCGGCATCGAGCTTCGCCGCCAGCACCTCCGGAAAATTTGGAAAACGAACCGCCATGACGACGACATCGCGACCCGATCCCGAGAACCCCGGTGTGCCGAACACCGCACCTGAACCCGAAACGGTTGCCTCCCAACCGACGGTCGCACCACCCGCTGCTGAAGTTCAGCCTCCGGCCGAGCCCACCGTTGAACAACTGAAAGAGATCATCGTCGCACTGACGGACAATCTGGATCAGTTGAAAGGCGACAATCTGCGGCTGCTGGCGGACATGGACAACTTGAGGAAACGCACCGAACGGGAGAAAGAGGAGATCGCGAAATACGCCATCTCCAGATTCGCGCGTGATCTCGTCTCCGTTGCCGACAATTTCCAGCGCGCCATCTCGTCCGTACCAAACGGGGCCGCCGAAGCTGACGCCGCATTCGCCGCACTCATCGAAGGGGTG
Organism: Pseudomonadota bacterium; assembly: GCA_021813195.1. The sequence continues at coordinate 2,757 of JAKALI010000039.1, read as the reverse complement.
GGCATGACAGAGCGTGAGCTCCTCAATGTTCTGGAACGACATGGCGTGAAGCGGATTAATCCAGCGGGTGAACCCTTCAATCCTCATCAGCACCAGGCCATGATGGAGCAGCAGGACGATACCGTGCCGCCAGGCACGATCCTGCAAGTCTTTCAATTCGGATATTTGCTTGATGATCGCGTCTTGCGCCCGGCACTCGTGGTCGTGGCCAAGGGCGGCCCGAAGCCCGCGAAGCCCGAGCTGGCCGAGAGCGCGCCGGCAGCCCAACCCGCAGGTCCGAATGAGCAGGGGCCGTCAGGAGAGCAAGCGAACTGAAGGATTGCCCCCCCGGCACGTTGCGGGCAGTCCGCGCGCGGCGTGCCGTTACAATCCGGCCGTCATGCCCCCATCGACGACGAGTTCCGCCCCCGTCATGTAGGCGCTGTCATCGGAGGCAAGGAACAGAGCGGCCTTGGCGATGTCGTCGACTGTTCCCAACCTTTTAAGCAGCGTGCGGTCAACGAGCCATTTCTCGAACATCGGATTTTTCAGCACCCGCTCCGTGAGTTTGGTTTCCACGAACCCGGGGGACAGCGCGTTCACGCGGATGTTGAAAGGGGCATACTCGACGGCCAGGGCGCGCGACAACGCTACGACGGCCCCCTTGGTGGCCGAATAGCCCGCCAGCTGACGCAGCCCTTTCGATCCCATGATGGAGGCCACGTTGATGAGGGAGGCAGCGGGCGCCGCGCGCATCAGATCGAAACCATCGCGCGCCATTCGCACGACGCCATCGAGATTGACCTCACGGATCCGGACCCAGTCGGAATCCGACAGGTGGCGAAAATCGGAGCGAACATTCAGACCTGCGTTTGAGACAAGCACGTCAATGCGGCCATATTCGGCACCAATGCGCCGCATGAGTGCCGTCACATCCTGCCCCTTCGAGACGTCCAGCGTTACCGCGTATGCGCGCATCCCGCGCGCATTAAGTCCACTGGCAACGGCCTCAGCGGCAGCACCGTCGATGTCGGTGACATAAACGATGGCGCCTTCTGCCGCGAAACATTCGACCGTTGCCCGGCCGATTCCGTTTCCCGAACCCGTGACAACGGCCACCTTGTCCTTTAGACGGTCCATAGCTCTCCCCTCGTCTCGAAAGCGCCGTTACAACACTCCAGGCCGCTTGGAACGCAAGGTGACGAGCTCTTCTGCCGCACTGGGATGGAGAGCCATCGTGCGATCGAAGTCGGACTTCGTCGCGCCCAAGTTCATGGCAATGGCTGCCATTTGCACGATTTCAGCAGCATCCGGCCCCAGCATGTGCAGCCCCACGACTTTTTGGGTTACGCGCGCCACTACCAGTTTCATGAGCGTGCGCTGCGCGCGTCCAGCCAGCACGTTGCGCATGGGACGGAAGCGCGTTTCGTAAATGTCGACGTCGCCAAATCGTGCAACTGCATCGGCTTCACTCAATCCCACGGTGCCGAGTTCCGGGGTCGTAAAAACGGCGGTCGGAATATTCTCGTAGCTGACCTGCCAGGGCCTATTGCCGAATTGTGTGTCAGCAAAAGCGTGACCCTCGCGAATGGCGACGGGCGTCAAGTTCACACGATCGGTAACGTCACCCACGGCAAAAATACTCTCCACATTGGAGCGACTCCAACCATCAACGAGAATTTTGCCGTTCTCGCCCGTCGCCACGCCTGCGGCCTCGAGCCCAAGTCCTTCCGTATTCGGTGAGCGTCCGATCGCAAACATGATCTGATCAGCCATCAAGACTCTGCCGGAACGCAATTGCCCGGTCAGCCCTGCTGCGGTTTGCTCAATCGAGGTGAAGACCTCGTTCGTCACCACTCGAATGCCGCGCGTGCTGAGCGCTTCCATGACGCCGTCGCGCAAGGCCTCATCGAAGCCGCGCAGGACCTTGGGGCCGCGATAGAGGAGGGTTGTGTCGGCCCCGAGCCCGGCAAAGATGCAAGCAAACTCGACTGCGATGTAGCCCCCGCCGGCTATGACGATGCGCCGCGGCAGCTCTTGAAGATCGAAGGCTTCGTTGGACGTGATGATATGCTCGCGGCCCGGCAAGCTGGGATCCACATTGGCCCGCCCACCGGTAGCGATAAGAATTTTTTTGGCTCGAATGCGTTCGCCACCCGCAAGCTCCACGACGTCTGGAGCCGCAATTCGCGCGCGGGCATCGTAGATTTCGACGCCGGCGTTTTTCAATCCCTGACGATAAAGACTTTCAAGCCGAGCAATTTCAGCGTTCTTGGCCGCAACCAACCGTGGCCATTCGAACGTCGCCGCCGGCACAGTCCAGCCGAAGCCAGATGCGTCGGCGAATTCGTCACCAAAGCGGCTGGCATAGACGAGCAGTTTCTTCGGCACGCAGCCGCGTATGACGCAAGTGCCGCCGAAGCGGCTTTCCTCAGCAATCGCAACGCGCGCGCCGTGCGTGGCCGCGATCCGCGCCGCCCTCACCCCGCCTGAACCACCCCCGATGACGAAGAGATCGAATGCTTGCTCTGCCATGTGTTTGATGCTGGGAAATTGGAACGCGCCGCGCGTCAGTGCGCCTCGGCCTCTTCGCCGTACGAGGCTGTCAGAACTTTGACGCCATCCTGTCCGGCGATGATCGCCACATCCGCTATGCCGAGGAACAGGCCATTTTCGACGACACCCGGAATGAATTTTAGCGCCTCGTCGAGCGATTCCGGATCGTCGATGCGACCGAAAGCGCAATCGAGAATACAGTTGCCACTATCAGTCATGAAC
>JAKALI010000669.1 GCA_021813195.1 Pseudomonadota bacterium | reverse complement strand
CTCGGTACGGTACTGGCGGCGAAAGATGAACCGATCGACCAGTTCCTCGACGCGCCGGTGCACGGTGCTTAAGCCCACCCCGAGCCCGAGCGGCACGGCGAGCTCGAGCAGCAGCCCCGCACTGCGGCCGAGCGTCGTGCGCTCGATCAGGCTCTCGAGCAGCGCAAACAGTCCCAGCACCAGGCTCGTGGTCAGCGCATAGACCAGCGCCCGGTTGATCACCACCGTGATGTCGATCACCCGGTGGCGCAGCACCGCGTACAGCAACAGGATGGCGGCGAGGGTGAACAGACCGTTGTTCAGTAACGTTGCGGTCAGACGACTCAGTGGCAGTGGAACATCGTTGACGACCAACCCACCCATGAACAGGACGCTCCCGACGAGCATCCACCGCAGTCGCTGGCGCTGCTTGGCATCGGCCTGGCGAAAGCTGGCGATCAGCAGCGCGACGGGGACCAGATAGCTGCCGGGCACGAGCCATTGCAGCCCCGGTTGCATCAGGCCGGCCCAGCCTGGCGTCACCACGGCGATCTGGCCACCAAGGGCCACAGCCGTCGCGGCGCCGAGACTCAGCGCGAAGAGGATCCGCCACCACGCGCGCGCACCGGAGCGGATCGCGCTGCCCGCAATCGACTCCGCCATCCCATAGAAGCCGACCCGCGCCGCCAGACTGAAGCCGAGATAACCGAGCAGTGCGAAGAGGGCACTGCGATTGTCGCTGGAGGGGATACTTGTAAATGCAAACGCGAGCGGTGTTTGGGCCATCGCCCAGAAGGCCAGGCTCCACGCGGCGCGGCCATGGCCGCGCCACAGCGCGAGCAGGGCAATGGCCGCATAAAGGGCCGTCGAGTACACGGTGAGCCAGTCGTTCCAATTGACGAGTCCGCCGCTGTTGCTGTCGACCGTGTGGGCGGTCACGCGCACGTGCGCCGCGCCGCGGCCGATCACCAGCGGATAGCCGGTAGAGGCCGGAAGATTGACCTTTTCGCTTCCCACCAGGGCAATACGCGTGGCGAGCGACTGGGCAGCGAGGTCAAGTCGGTCGCCGGCGTGCAGGCTGGCGGGCGTCAGGCCCGGGATCGGCTCGATGAGCGCGTGACCCGCATCCGCCCAGCGCACCGTGAACGGCAGTTGCGGCGCGGGTTGGAATGTATCCCAGCTCACATATCCGGTTGCGGCCACGACGATGGCCGAGAGCAGAATCAACAGCCCATAGCGACGATGCATGCCAAGCTCCCCTGGTGCGACCCCGGTGCGACCGCGCGCGCGGCGATCGTCAAGTTTCACCAAGTATCGCCGATCCGAAGTTGTTACGGTGCGCTGGCTACGAGGCGAAAGACATTGCCAAATGCAAAGGCGCGCCGCGATCCCGATGCAGGAAATTCCGCGTGGTTGGCGACCGTCCGCTTCGGGTCGAAGGCAGACAGAACGCGGACCTCGCAAGACTGGCATATTCATGGAAATGTGGCACAAACGTACTATTCGCCACAAACACGGGGTTTCGGGAGGTTGGGTAGACCAATGAAGCTAACTCGTCTACTTTTTCTTGCGACAGGGGGCGCGATAGTTCTGCCCTGTGTTTCGTTCGCAGACAGTCCTCCGGCCGTGGTCAGAGCGCTGCGTAGGGAATCGAATGCTGCGATCGCGGCGCACGATGTTAGGCGCTTGCGAGCGGTACTCGATGACGCCTATCTTGGAATTGAAGGTACGTCAGGGACGCTCGACAGCGGCGGCGAGTCCACAGCGCGGAGCTACGGCGAGCAGGAATTCAGAGACCCGACGTTCGTCACGTATCGACGCACACCAGAGTCGATCGTAATGGCCCAATCAGGTAAGCGAATTGCCGAAACCGGGCACTGGGTGGGAATCTGGCGAAAGCCCGACGGCACCATGCGCACAGCGGGTATCTATCTCGCAGTATGGATTCCGTCCGGAACTGGGTGGCGGCTGAAGTCAGAAACGTTTGTGACATTGTCGTGTACGGGTAGCGCCGATTGCAAAACCTCGGACTAGCGTGGGTTGGCGCTGCGACTGTCCATCGTGAGCCGGCGAGCCGACCAGGATGCTCCAATATGGGCATTAATTAGGACGGTCCGAAGAACTAGTCGTGACAGAAGCGTGGAACAAGCATTTGCGTTGAGGGTCGGAAGGGCGCGATCTCCTGCCACGGGGACAGCCATAACCTTGAAAAAGCTCCCAAAATGGGAGAAACTGCTTGGCGATGAGGGTGATCGCCAAGAGCAGCCTGAAGAAGTTCTGGGAGTCGGCTGGTCGTGCTGATGCACGTGGCCCGCTGCAGAGTTGGTATGAAGAGGCTCTGAAGGCGAAGTGGCGGAAGCCGCAGGACATCAAGGATCAGTTCGCCAGCGCGAGTATCTGCGGCAACAACCGTGTGGTGTTCAACATGGGCGGTAACAAGTACCGACTCGTGGCGGAAATGCAGTACCGGGCCGGAATCGTCTGGGTAAAGTTTGTCGGGACACATGCGCAGTACGATCGTATCGACGCGGAGACAGTGAATGACTATTAAGCCGATTCGAAGCGATGCCGATCTGAAGCGGGTGTTTCGTCGCCTGGAGAAGATTTTCCAGGCGCAGGAGGGCACGGCGCAGGCCGACGAGCGCGATGTTCTGGTTACGCTCGTGGAGGCCTATGAAAGCAAGCACTACGACTTTGGGCCTGCAGACCCCGTGGAGGCCATCAAGTTCCGCATGGAGCAGGACGGGCTGACTCCTCGCGACCTGGAGCCTTTCATCGGCCCGAGCGGACGGGTTTCGGAGGTGCTAAACGGGAAGCGGCCACTCAGTCTTCGCATGGTCAAGCGGCTGCACGATGGACTGAAAATTCCCTATGAAAGTCTGCTGACAGAAGTATCGTGAGTCGGCCAGATGTCCGTTGGCTTGAGAATTCGAGGCGAAGAAAATCAGATCGAAGTGTCGTCAATGGCACGGAACTGGATCAACTTTGAATGAGTACGCCTGGACTGTCTTATGAGGGTGATCTTCGCGGGAGTTTTGCGGGAATCAGTCCTGCTCAGTTGTGCTCGGTGGTGCTAAACGGCAACGGGCGCCACGCGGCAAGCGATTGATTAACCGCGAGAATCTTTTTGTCCCTTGGCACTCATAATGCCGAGGTCGAGGGTTCGAGTCCCTCCCTCACCACCAAATTATAAGCATTGCAGTTGAAGACTTTCGGCACGTGTTGCCGCGCGGCCGCCACTCGAACCCTCGACAGACAAACAAGATCGGGTTCGACAACTTGGGACGCAGGCCCAAGTTGAGCGCCGACGGCTCCCGTAGTGTCCGGATTCTCGAATCATCACGCCGCCGCGCGGTAGTAGTAGTTCAAGACGCCGCCGAGG
>JAKALI010000668.1 GCA_021813195.1 Pseudomonadota bacterium | reverse complement strand
AATCACCCACTTGAGCTTCGATAACATCAAAACGCGCAGACTGGCCGATATCTGGCTCAACGGCGAGGCGTTCCAAAAGTATCGTGGCACGGACTGGATGAAGGAACCCTGCCGGAGTTGCCCGCGCAAGGAAATCGACTTCGGCGGCTGCCGCTGTCAGGCCTTTGCGCTCACCGGGGACGCCGCCAACACCGATCCAGCCTGCTCACTCTCACCGTTGCACGAGGAGTGGGCCAAGGTTGCCGATGTGGAAAGCCACAGCCCGGCGCCCGAGTTCATCTACCGCCGCGTGGGTGGGGCGAAAGCCAAAGAGGTCGCCGGTCAGGACGCCTGAGAACACGTCACGCCGCCGGAACGTTACCATACGGTGACTTGACGGTCGCGCTGAGAAAGTGTTTCGCTCGGCTGCGTCATCGTGTTCAGGTCGGGTTCATCCCGATTTTGGCTAGAGTGATGGAAGAGTCAAAAGACGGCTCCACGGGCCGATGAGCGGACCTGTGCCACCTACGGGAGGAAGTTCTAACATGCTGAAATGGGTACTTTCGGCCGCGCTCGTTCTGGCTGCGCCGGCTGCCGCGATGGCGGGTGACGCCGAAGCCGGCAAGGCCGTCTTCAAGAAGTGCGCCGCATGCCATCAGATTGGCCCGGATGCCAAGAATGCGCTTGGGCCGGCGCTGACCTGCGTTGTCGGTAAGACCGCCGGAACACACGAAGGCTATGCCGGCTATTCCGACGCCGTGAAGAATTCCGGGATCGTCTGGGACGACGAGAAGTTGCTCGCGTGGATGGAAAAGGACGACGCCGTTATCCCGGGGAATAAGATGATCTTCCCGGCGGGTATTAAGGATCCTGATGATCGCGCCAACCTGCTCGCCTACATCAAGAGCCAGTGCCCGGGCTAAGTCATCCGCCTGGCTACCTGCCGCAACGACCGCCGCGGAAATCTCCGCGGCGGTTTTGTTTCGCGAATGCACCCGACGAGGCGCCCTGAGTTAGTGATAGCCCTCGCCGGGGCGGATCTTACCGCGGAAGGTGTAATAGACGAACGCAGTGTAGCCCAGAATGACGGGTAACAGCACAACCGTTCCGACCAGCATAAACAACTGCGAGGATGGCGCAGCGGCAGCGTCCCAGACGGTTACCGTCGGCGGGACGAGATAGGGCAACGTTGAAATAGCGAGGCCCAAGAAGCCGAGCAGAAACAGCGCCACCGATCCCGCAAAGGGCATCCAGTCGTTACCCCGCTGCAAGCCGCGCCAAGCCACATACGCCGCAAGCGCCGTCAGCAGGGGAACGGGGCTCAAGTAAAAGAAATTGGGCAGCGTGAACCAACGCTCCCAGATGCGCGGCTCAGCAAGCGGCGTCCACAGGCTGACGATACCCATGGCGAGGAGAACGAGCGGTAAGAGCCTGTTGGCTTGCTGACGTGCGTGGCTTGCCACCTCGCCTTCGGTGCGCATGATGAGCCATGTCGCACCAAGCAGCGCATAGCCTGCAACGGTCGCAAACCCGACGAAGACCGGAAACGGCGCCAGCCAATCGAACATCCCGCCCGCGAAATGCCCGTCCTTGACCGGCAGACCGCCGATCAGTTGCCCCAGAATGACACCCTGCATGAAAGCCGCGACGATCGAACCGCCGGCAAACGCGACGTCCCAAAACTGATGACGCGGCTTCGCCACCCAGCGGAACTCGAAGGCAACGCCGCGAAACACGAGCGCCAGCAACATGAGGATCACAGGCAGATACAGCCCCGACATGATGATCCCGTAAGCCATGGGAAAGGCGACAAACAATCCGCCGCCACCGAGAATGAGCCACGTTTCATTGCCGTCCCAGAACGGCGCAACCGAGTTCATCATCACATCACGATCATCTTCCTCGGGGGAGGCCGGAAACAGAATCCCTATGCCGAGGTCGAAGCCGTCCAGCACCACGTAGAGTGCAACCGCTGCACCTAGCAGACCAATCCAGACGATCGGTAGCCATGTTGCCATCTCTCCCATGCTCTACCTCGCACCCTGGATGGCTTCGCGCGCTGCGTCTTCCGCCGCCGACAGCGGTCGGGATGGTAGGCCTTTCGGGGGCTTTTCAGCGGCTCCCACGGGACCTTTGTTGATGAGACGGTTGATGTAATAGACGCCCATCGAGAACACGATCGAATAGACGACAACAAACGCGACGAGCGTCACGAGCACAGCCTCGAAAGTGATCGCGGGAGAAACCGCATCACGCGTGCGCAGAATGCCTGTGGCGAGCCACGGCTGACGGCCGATTTCGGTGACGAACCAGCCAGCCAGGATTGCGATGAAGCCGATTGGCCAGGAATACTGCACAAGACCCAGATACATGCGTGATTGAAACAGCGTGCCGCGCCACCACAACAGCGCGCCCCACACGCCCAACGCGATCATGAGCAACCCCAAACCAACCATGACGCGGAAGGAGAAGAACACGGGCGCGATCGGCGGACGGTCTTCAGCTTTGAAATCATTAAGGCCTTTGAACTTGCCTTCCCAATCGTGCGTGATGACGAAACTCGCCAGTCCGGAAATTGGGATCTTCACCTCGTAATCGTTGCCGTTGCGCGCAGCGTTGGGCAAAGCGAACAAGATAAAATCTGCGGGCTCATCACTGTTCCAGTGCGCTTCCATGGCGGCCAGTTTGGCCGGCTGATGATCGCGCGTATTGAGACCGTGGAGATCACCGATGACGAGCTGAAGCGGAGCCAGGATTGCCACCATTCCGAGCCCCATGCGCACCATCGTGCGCGCCTCCTCCTCGAAGCGGCGCTGCATCAAATAGCGCGCGCCCACCGCCAGCACGACGATCGAGGTCGTCAGATACGCGGCCGTGAACATGTGCGCAAACCGATAGGGAAAACTCGGATTGAAAATGATTGCGAACCAGTCGACGGGATGCGCGATCCCATCAATCAACTCATGGCCGGCAGGTGTCTGCATCCAGCTATTGGCAGCCAGGATCCAGAACGCCGACAGCGAGGTGCCGATTGCGACCAGAACAGCCGCGGTGACATGCAGGTTTGGAGACACGCGGTTCCAGCCGAACAACAAGATCCCGAGAAACGACGCTTCGAGAAAGAAGGCCGTCAAAACCTCGTAGCCGATGAGCGGGCCGAGCACGTTTCCGGTGACCTTCGAGAAGCCCGCCCAATTCGTTCCAAATTGGTAGGACAGCACGATTCCGGAGACGACACCCATGGCGAAGCTGACAGCAAAAATCTTGGTCCAAAACCGCGCGAGCCGGTGGAACCGCTCTTCTCCCGTCATGCGCCAGCGCACGAGCAGCGTCGCGATGAAAGCCGCCAGCCCGATGGTGAAACTGGGAAATATAATGTGGAAG
>JAKALI010000667.1 GCA_021813195.1 Pseudomonadota bacterium | reverse complement strand
AAAATGCCATCGCCACTGCCACAGGCTCGGTCGCCGTTGGCACCGGAGCGTCCGCCGGCAACGGCGGCACCGCGGTCGGTGACGAAGCGGTGGCGACCGGGTATCGCTCGGCGGCCCTCGGTCACAGCGCGCAGGCGACACATGCAAATGCGACGGCTATCGGCACCGGCGCGCGAACCACTCGCGACAACCAGGTGTCGATCGGCACCCAGTCTTCGACCTACACGATGTCTGGATCGACCTCGGGAGAAAGCCGCAGCCGTCAGTCGGAGCCGACGTACTTCGTCACGACGGACAATAACGGCAATCTCGCCACGACCACTTACTCGATGTCGAGCCTGGAGCGGCGACTCGACAAACAGGGCGACGGCATAGCGCTCGCAATGGCGATGGGCGGCGTCTTCCTTCCTGGCAACAAGAATTTCGCACTGTCGATCAACACCGGGCATTATGACGGGAACACCGCTTTCGCCGCCAGCGGCGCTGCAAATCTCGGCGACAACTAGTATCTCTCGGGAAGTGTCGGTGTCGAAAAAGGTAAGTGGGGCGGTCGCGCCGGCCTCACTTACGCTTGGTGATCCCGATGTCAAGCAAGCCCGCAACCCCACGCCGGTCCCGCATAAGGCTGACAGAAGTCGCCGGCTAAGCGCCCGAGGATACTTTCCTTCGCAGCCAAATGTCGTCGAGTTTGATTTTACTTTCGAGCCCGCTGGCACACGCTGGGCCCATTCGACCATCACGATCGCCATCGGTCCCGGTAAGGAACCGCACGTCCCCGCCGATCCGCCGGAGCCGCCTCGGCGATTGCAGCAGAAATGACCGAGCTGCCAGATCTTCCGAAAATGTTGCACTTAAAGGTTCGAGACCGACACCGGAAATCCAGAAAGTGTTTCGCCGAGCGAAGACTTAATCGAACCCGGATTTGAACTTAGTCCCTGCATTGCGAGATCTGCTCGCTGGAGCGAGAGCGTATTGGTGGTTGGGCCGATAGACTTTCATCAGGCTTTGATACTTTTACGACCGAGCATGCACGTCGAGGGCACCATTGGCCGTGTTGCTGCTCCACCGCCATAGGAGGGCATCTTGATCATATTGTCTGCGGATGATTTTGGCACCGATCACATGCGGTCCCGTAGCATTTTGGCAAAGCAGATTCGAGAGTTGCCACCGCTCGACAACTTTCTGATTATTGACGACGAGATGGCGGACGTGAAATGGCTTTTGTCGTCACTCAAGCTTGTTTGCGGGCACGACATCACCGTACGCCACGCACGATCGCTCGGCACGGCACTCGACGCGCTGAGGCAGGCAACGCCCCAGCTTGTGTTTCTCGATGACCGCCTCTCGCCGGTCGATAGCGCCTCGACGTCGATTCCGTTTATCCGCCGCGCGGGATACAAGGGGCCACTGGTCATTGTTTCAGGCGCGATAACGCGACAGCGGGCGTCTGAACTCTCCGCACTGGGCATCGCAGGCCTATTGCATAAAGATGATATTGAGAGTGCTCGAGTGGCATCGCTGCTGATTGCGATCTTCGGAGTTACACCGAAAGGTGGGACGGACTGACGAAGCGTTTCAGTTCTTGCGCGAGAGGACGCTTGGGTGACGCAGGCCGGATCCTCGCATGCCCGGGCCGCGAACTGGTCAGGCGCGTGGGCGCCAAACCCGTGTGCGGGCTCGACGATCGTACTCGCGCCGAAACGTAGGCTGGTCGATGAGAGCAACGATGACGGCCGAATTGGTCACCACAGCGCTCATGATGGCCGCCCGGATCCGGAGCAGACCGCGCGAGTTGCCGCACAACTCAGTTCGAGGCCGGCATTACAGCAGTAAGAAGTGCACGCGGCGGTATTCGGACAGATCAAGCAGGCACGTGGCCACCGCCAGTTCCTGTAGCGCTGCGTCGATAAGGTCCATGCCGAGTGGGCAGTGATCTGCACCGCCCACAGCCTCGTCAAGCTCGCCAGTGCCGCCTGAGAAGAAGAACCTCTTCAAATACGCCCGTCACGAAGCTATCTGGACCGGCTCCTGGGAGCCGATCGACTTCGAGGAACGATCGCAATGTGCCCAGCTGAGTATCCCCGGAACCAAGGCAGCTCAGGTCGAGACGCTGATAGAGGGATAACTTGCGGCCGCAAGCTCCAACTACCGAACCGTCATGCCGCCTGACGCGAGCGCCTCGATCAACTGATCGAAGCTCGGCGTGAAGCTGGCGGCGTGCCGTTCGATCTGAGTGTTGAATGCCGGTCCAAACTCTGAACGCTTACCGGATGCCAAGGGTTGGATTTCGCCCGACGTCGTTTGGATCAACACGTTTCGTTCGATCGTCGAGCCATCCGACAGAATGGCGACAACCCTGAGTGAGACCACCTCGCTATTCGCAGGGCGCTCACCCATCAGAACTTGCGGGCCGACACGGTCGAGCCAGACGGGAAGCGGCCGTCCGTCCGCCTGCATGACACGGTAATCGACGACGGTGGGGTGGCCGGGGAGTTCTGTGCTCGTCATGCGGACGATGAGCGTCCGCTCGCGGACCAGGCTTTCAAGCACGACCTGTGCCTTACCGTCGCCGATGGCGTCCTCGGCAAATGTATGCCGGAGCGAGAACCCGGTGAGGCCCTCGGGCTGCCAGCTGGAGGAATGTCGACTACCTGACGGATCGATCACGCCATTGAGCTGCCAGATGCGATGAACCTCGCGTCCATCGGTGTGAATCACGCGGGCTCCTTCCCGTGTCCCTCCAATTCCGCCGAGCCCGCTCACTTGATTGGCGGTAGCGTCGATCAGCCCTGTCGCGCTCAAGGTATTGCCAATGCTGCCGAGCGCTCCACTCTGCTCGACGGCGGCGACAACCGCGCCAGCAACACTGATTTGCGAGCTCGGCAGCAGCAGGCTCGACGGCATCGGCGCGTCGGGTAAGCCCGGCCCGGTGACGTGGATATTTGGTGTGACGAGTACGATCGCCTGAGCCGTGGACGTGCCGCCTTGCCCGTCGCTGATCGTGTAGGTGATCGTTGCCAGCCCTGAGAACCCGGGGTCGGGCGTGAATCTCAGCGTCCCGTGCTTTGTTATTTCGACGACGCCGCCCTGCGAGGTCGCTGCGGTGATCGTCAGCACATCGCCGTCCATGCCGCCGTCCCGGTCGTTACCGAGGACGTCGATCACCGCAGATGTGCCGGGTTGTGTGGCTGCGCGATCATTGGCCGCCACTGGCGGCTCGTTGGCGAAACTGAACGTTACCACCGTGCTGGTGTTGCCGCCGTGGCCGTCGCTCGCCGTCACCACGATCGAATAGACGCCGTTGCCCGCGGGGCCGCCCTGCGAGGCATCGGCCTCCGGTGTGCCTGAGAATACTCCTGTAACC
>JAKALI010000666.1 GCA_021813195.1 Pseudomonadota bacterium | reverse complement strand
GTCCGTTGAGGATGATCTCGTCAATGAAAATGGAATCATGGATCTCTGGGTCCGTGAGGCCCGCCTTTTTAAGTATGGCTCAGGTACCGGCTCCAACTTTTCGGCGCTGCGTGGCGCCAACGAGAAGCTCTCCGGCGGTGGGCGTTCATCCGGCCTCATGAGCTTCTTGAAGATCGGCGACCGTGCAGCAGGCGCCATCAAGTCTGGCGGCACGACGCGGCGTGCCGCCAAGATGGTCGTGGTCGATGCCGACCATCCCGATATCGAAGACTACATCACCTGGAAGGTCCGCGAGGAACAGAAGGTCGCCGCGCTGGTGACGGGCTCTAAGATCTGCCAGAAGCGCCTGAAAGCCGTCATGGCAGCTTGCGTTAATTGTGCGGCGGATGGTGAAGCCTGTTTCGACCCCGCCCGCAATCCCAAGCTCAAAGCGGCCATCAAGGACGCGCGGCGCGATCAGGTGCCGATGAACTATGTCCATCGCATCATCCAATTTGCGCGGCAAGGCTACACCGACCTTACCTTCGACGTCTACGACACCGATTGGGACAGCGAGGCCTACCTGACCGTTTCCGGACAGAACTCGAACAACTCCGTCCGCGTCACTGATGAATTCTTGAATGCTGTCGTCGAAGATAAGGACTGGCAGCTCACCGCCCGAGTCTCAGGCAAGGTGACGAAGACCGTTCGTGCCCGCGATTTGTGGGAGCAGATCGGGTATGCCGCATGGGCCTCGGCAGACCCAGGGATCCAGTTTCACACTACCATCAACGACTGGCATACCTGCCCGCAGTCGGGGCCCATCCGCGCGTCGAACCCGTGCTCGGAATACATGTTCCTGGACGATACCGCGTGCAACCTGGCATCCTTGAACCTGATGAGGTTCCGCCGCGCGGACAAGAGCTTCGATACGGAAGCCTTTGAACACGCCTGCCGGCTTTGGACCATCGTGCTCGAAATCTCCGTGCTGATGGCCCAGTTCCCCTCACGCCAGATCGCCTTGCTCTCTTTCCGCTATCGCACACTGGGCCTCGGCTTCGCCAATATCGGCGGACTGCTGATGGCGTCCGGTATCCCCTACGATTCCCCAGAAGGCCGGGCCCTGTGCGGCGCCATCTCGGCCATCATGACCGGTATTTCATATGCGACGTCCGCCGAGATGGCAGGTGAGCTCGGGCCCTTCCCTGGCTTCACGCCCAACATGGCCGACATGCTACGCGTGATGCGCAATCATCGCCGCGCGGCCTTGGGCGAAGAGGAGGGCTACGAGCAGCTCCACATCGCGCCTGTGCCGCTCGATCACGCGAATTGCCCGGACAAATCTCTCGTTGAGGCCGCCAGGCGGGCCTGGGACTGTGCGCTGAGGCTCGGTAACGAATTCGGTTATCGCAACGCCCAGGCCACGGTCATCGCACCGACCGGAACCATCGGTCTGGTGATGGACTGCGACACCACGGGCATCGAGCCCGACTTCGCGCTCGTAAAGTTCAAGAAACTTGCTGGCGGCGGTTATTTCAAAATCATCAATCAGGCCGTGCCGGAGGCGCTCGCCACACTCGGCTATCGGCCGAGCGAAATTGCCGAGATCGAAGCCTACGCGGTCGGCCATGGTTCGCTGCGTCAGGCACCTTGCATCAATCACGCCACCCTCAAGGCCAAGGGGTTCACGGATGAAGCGCTTGAGAAAATCGAGGCCGGACTCGCCAGCGCCTTCGATATCAAGTTCGTCTTCAATCGCTGGGTTCTGGGCGACGACTTCCTAAAGACCGTGCTGAAGGTTCCGGCCGAGAAGCTGGATGATCCCTCCTTCGACCTCTTTGCGCATCTAGGTTTCAGCAAAAAGGATGTCGAGGCCGCAAACGAGCATGTCTGCGGAGCAATGACGCTTGAGGGCGCTCCCCACCTAAAGGCGGAGCACCTGCCCGTGTTCGACTGCGCCAACCCCTGCGGCCGAAAGGGTCGTCGGGCGCTGTCGGTGGAAAGTCACATCCGCATGATGGCGGCGGCGCAGCCGTTCATCTCGGGCGCCATTTCCAAGACAATCAATATGCCCAACGAGGCAACTGTTGAGGACTGCAAGCGCGCCTACATGCTGTCGTGGAACCTGGCGCTCAAAGCCAACGCGCTCTATCGCGACGGCTCCAAGCTTTCCCAGCCGCTCAACGCCCAGCTTTTGGCCGATGATACGGGCGACGAAGACGATGCCGTTGAGGCACTGACCCAAGCTGCAAGCGCGCTGCGCGCGGCGACCGTTGCTGAGAAGGTCGTTGAGAAAATCGTCGAACGCGTCGTTTACGTCAAGCAAGACGGCCCGCGCGAACGCGAGAAGCTGCCCGCACGACGCAAAGGTTATACGCAAAAGGCCTCTGTCGGCGGTCACAAGGTCTATCTGCGCACCGGCGAATATGACGACGGCCGTGTCGGCGAGATCTTTATTGACATGCACAAGGAGGGTGCCGCGTTCCGCTCCCTCATGAACAACTTCGCGATCGCGATTTCGCTTGGGCTTCAGTATGGCGTGCCGCTCGAGGAGTACGTTGAGGCCTTCACTTTCACTCGCTTCGAACCTGCGGGCCTCGTACAGGGCAATGAGACCATCAAGAATGCGACGTCGATCCTCGACTATATCTTCCGCGAACTCGCCGTGTCGTACCTCGGCCGTCACGATCTGGCTCATGTCGATCCGCGCGAGATCGTCGGCGAAACGGGCTTGGGTTCCTCCGACGATGCAACGGATGCCCAACTCGATCTCGATCTGTCCGAAAGCGTTTCCAAGATGGTGTCAAAGGGTCTCGTGCGCGGGAACCCGATCGTCCGCTTGGCGACGCGGGCGCACCCGCAATCTGCCGGCGACGCGGCAAATCCGTATAGTGCCGCGCACCAACCTGTGACGGCGCGGCACGGCGAGCCAACACCGATGGTTGGCGCAACCGCTCTCAAGATCGATACCGAGACAGTGACGCATCAGACGGTTGTCGTTGCCGAACCGGTGCTGACACGCGCGGAACTTTATCGCCAGCGCGCCTCAGAGGCGAAATTGCGCGGCTACGAGGGCGTCTCGTGCTCGGAGTGTCACAACTTCACGATGGTGCGCAATGGGACTTGTTTGAAGTGCGACACATGCGGCTCGACGAGCGGTTGTTCGTGAGTGATGCCGCCTGCACCCTGAGTCCGCTATTTGCCACGGGTTCAGGGTGCCGCAGTTCACAGAGCCCGCGCGAATGCGGCGGTCAGACGCGCAACACAGTTCACACTACGCGGGTTAAAATCACGCCTCGATGACTTCGGTGACGCCGGGGATCGTTGTGAGGCGGCCTGCAGCGGCGGGAGAGACATCGAAGCGGCCAGGCAGAGCCAATTCGATTTCGCGC
>JAKALI010000665.1 GCA_021813195.1 Pseudomonadota bacterium | reverse complement strand
CTGGTGCGCCTGTTGATCAGGGAGGCAGCCGCTTGCGATGATCTCGTCTAGGGCGTCATGCGGGTCATAGCCGAATTCGTAGCCACCATTCCCTGTCGGGGCACCCCCGATCATCTCAAGGACGCGCCCGGCTTCGGCCCATGCGACAGGGTGGGACCCCTTGTCCGAATAGCCCAACTGCACCGAGTACGAACCGCGACGAGGCCGGCAAGCCGCGATGATCTCGATCACCGCGAACGGAAGCGGTCTGCCCATCATGGCGAACGTCTTGATGCGCTTTTTGGGCTTCGTCCTGAACTCGGACGGGATCGCCATCGGATAGAGGCTGGCGAGAATGGAATTCAGCCGCCAGGCCATGTCCGGATGCACTTCTAGGTGCGCGGTGCCCTTCTTATAGAGCCTGATGCGGATCGCCCCTCCGTCGATCGTGACCCACTCGCCCCAGCGCTCTCTGAGCATTTCCATCAGCCGCGAGCTGCCGCCATATTTAGGCTCGTCGCGGCCCATAAACTTGGCTATGACAGCCCGGAGGTCGTTGATGTACCCAGCGCGCTCGTAGCACACGCTGCTATAGGACAGCATGTAGCCCATGATCATGCGCTTGCCGAAACCCATCGGGGAATTCGTGACGTGCTCACCGGAGAGATTGCGGAAGATGCCGTCGACGCGTTCCGCCAGGAACTTTGCCCGGCTGCCGAGTAGTGTCTCCAGGGTGGCGCGGACGGTTGATTCTTCAAACTCTGGCGTGGTTTTTTCGATGATCGACTTGTTCCATTCGTCGCGGCGTTTCTGGGGCATGCAGTCCAGGACGTCAGTAAGCGCCAAAGTTTGCGACCAGAAGTCGGCGTTTAGCTGGGCGATCGCGCCTTCCTTGCGGAATATCCGTTCCGCAGAAAGCGATGAGTAGCCGCCACGGGCTTTATTTCCCTCGACGAAATAATAGACAACGTTGCCGAGGTCGCCATCGAACAGGCCGACGACTTGCTCTATCTTGGCGCGCATCTGGCGATACTGGCCGATCAGCCCGTCGATCATGTCCGTGCGTGACGGAGCGAAGAATTCGCCCGTGTCGATGCCGTCGATTTCGATCATGGCGCCCATATCAAATCAACCTCATCTGCCCGCAAACCGGCAGCCTCTGTGGATTGATCGTCACACCTGTTACCGAACACTTCCGCTTTGGCGCCTTCTCGATCCGCCCGGCTGCCCTCATCTCGTTGCACCTGGCTGATAAAGTCGAGTTCCGTATACCCGTCAGTTCCTCCAATTCCGTCAGCGAGTAGTCCCGACCTGCGCGCATGACCGAGAGGATCGTGGCGTACTGGCCGCTGGCGAGATTGCGCACGACATGATCGTGGTAGCAGGCGATACTCGTTTCGGCCGCGGCGGTGCGCATCAGAACGCCAACCTAGCCGGCGTAGCAGTCCCGGCCGAACGGCTGAATGCGTCCGTCGCTCGCCAGTCGGAGGTGTTCTTGCAGGAGTCACAGACGCGAATAGCTCGGCGATCCGGCGAACGGAATTCCTTTTCGCATCTGAGGCAAGGAATGACCGCAGAGTAGCCACCGCGAGACTTCTGAATCTTGGCCGGCGCAACAGCGACTTTGTGGTTCAGTAAGACGCTGAGCCGATACCAGCAGCAACCTATGGACCGGCCGAGGCGTTTGGCTAAGTCCTTGTGTGGGACAAGTGGAACTTGAGTCCGACCAGCGAGCAAGATGGCGTCTTCGGCGGGAGTCCAGGATTTACCGCGACCGCGAGTCATTTCAAATCCCTCCAAAGTATCCAGCAAGCGGCAATGAAGCCGGCGATCAGCGAGTACATCAAGACTTGCACGGCTATTTCCATAGTTAAAAATCCCCGTCAATCCCTGCGAATCCCTTAGCCTTAATCTCTGCCTCGGCTAGGCTGTAAGCATGGATACCTTGTTTCACGTGAGCGTGAATAACATCGCGGACGTAAGCCGCAACGTCTTTGTGTTGTGCTTGGGCCTGCCCTTTGAGCCAAGCGGCGGCCTGCGGGTGAATCTTGATCTTCGCAAGATCGACAAGAGGAAGGCTCATATCCTTACTCATGTCAGCACAAGAAAAAGCCCTGAACAGCCTGCAGGCCATCCAGGGCGAAACCGTCGCGCAAAGGGGAACGCGAGGGCAAGGAGATCACGAAGAAACTTTCTGTGCGCGGCGACCAGCGCCAAGCACATAATTTGCGGAGGTGAATAATGCAAACCGCTTCCGCATCTGCTCACCATCAAGCGGCAGGAGATACCAAGAAGGCTTACCAGGCCCTCTTTTCATATTGCATGACCTGCAAACTGGCTGCACATCTAGAGGCTTCGAGTAATCTCGATGGTCATATTCACTGGCCTGCTGTCCGCAGTCAGTGCAGAGAAGGTTCCTTGCCGGCGGCATTAGACCTTTACGAACCAGTGCAGAGATCATTCCCACCGCACGCGATGCGCCATTTCTATGGCTTACGAAATAATTGCATGGGAAACAGACTCCATACTCAGTATCTTCACCGCACGCTCTACAAACGTATTTCGCAGAGGCGGTCATACTGTAGCTTTCTGTTTCTTGGTGGAACGAAGAAAGACACTTGGACACAGAACGGCACGACTCAGCCCGAGAACGGAAGCCCATGCGTTTGCGTTTTCCGGCGTGATGCGCCTGCGCCCGTTCTCGATGTGAGTAATGGTCGCGTCACTGACCCCGAGCATCCCCGCCAACTGGCCTTGTGTGAGACCGTTGGCGGATCGGTATTCTTTGAGTGGGTTTGTCATGATGCTACACATGGTAGCACATCCACAGATGAATGCAACCCCCTGTTGCACATCTCGTCCGACACATAACTATAGTTGCGTCATGCAGCCCAAATGGAAGCGCTGGTGCGCATTCGCTAAGCAAGCAAAGGCGGCCTTAAAGGCTTCCGGGGGCAATGCAACTGATATAGAGATAGCCGAGGCAGTATCTGAGCTACTTGAGGCGGATGGCGAGGCGCCGGTTCAGCGCGCTCTGGTTAATGCGTGGCTAAATGGTGGCCGCGTGCCGTCCCTGGCTGAGTTCTTGGCGCTGTGCGAGGTTCTGGGGATCTCACAGAATCAGCCGCTCTTCGGAAGTGAGTTCTTCCAGCATAAGAGTAAGCAAATCGGGAAGGTTCGCCAGCTACCGATCATGGAAAGAGAAGACCCGGACATAGCTAAAGTGGTATCGCTTATGAAAGACACTGACGCCAAGGGGCGCGCAATGGCCCTCTCGGCGGTAATGGTGGCACTTCATGGGTATGTGAAGCCTCTAGCAAACTCGCAGTAGTAATTTCCATCGCGGACTATCTCGGTCGAATCGTAACCGATTGCATTCCCCCTTTCAATTAAACGTTAGTAATAG
>JAKALI010000664.1 GCA_021813195.1 Pseudomonadota bacterium | reverse complement strand
GCAGCGCGGCTGCCCGGCGACAAAATCGAGTTGGGGTGGTGAGCGCCTCGCTGCGCGCGGCTCGCGCAGCAGGCTCTTTTTTCTCCGAAGGCGGGCAATTTGCTGTCACGGCAAGTGACGCGGAAGGAAAGGATGAAAAATGAACAAGTCTATTCTGCTCATTGTATCGCTTGTTCTTCTCTCCGCGGTCGCGAGTGGCTGCGCGGCACACGCGCCGACGGCAACGCCGACACCAGTGCCATCACCGCCGACGCCGGTGCCGCCGACCGCGACGCGCGTCCCGGCAACCGCGACGCCAGTGCCACCGACTACAACACCGGTTCCGCCGACCGTGACGCCTACCCCCGTCACGCTGAAAGGAATGGCGGACCAAGTCGCCAGTGGGGTGGGAAAAGTGATGAAGGTCGTGGAGGGCGATCCGAAGAAGGTTGTCTTCGTCTTCGAGGAGGTACACAATTCGCGCCTGGGACAGGTGGAAATCGCGATTATGCTCAACCGCCTGTACGCGCAGTATCGCCTGCGGCACGTCGGCTTGGAGGGACACGTCGCCGACAAGGGACCACTCAACCTCGCCTGGGCGCACCGCCAGCCGTACTACCAGCCCGATCAGAAGATCACTGGGCGCGAAGATGTCATCGTCCAGACGCTGGAGGATGGCGAGATCAGCAGCGCAGAGATGCTGGGGCTGATCTACCAGGATGCAGTGATTGATGGAATTGACGACGCCAAGTTGTACGCCTTCGAGGCATCGCTGGAGGTGCGGAACTCGGTCTGGCTCTACATTTACGACATCGCGCTGGCGCAGATGAGCAGCCCGCAGCGTACTGCCTGGCAGGCGCTGTCCGACCAGAAAAAGTACGACGATGCCTTCAACTTTGCCCTCAGCGTGGATGCAACCGCCGCTCAGATGTGGGCGCGCTGGACCGATACCAACAATATTCTTCAAGATGATGAGGTAGTTACCTTCATAGACTCGGTCAAAGCCGAGGCGCAGAAAGCCGGGGCGAAAATGAAAGCAAAGGATGAGGCGAATCTGGCTGCGCTCCGCGATTATAACCAGAATTACGTGGCGCCGCGCAGCGATGCCATGGCGGCAAATATGCTGAAGGTAGCAACCGCTAATCCTGGCGCACCGCTGGCGATGACAATCGGCGCCTCGCACACGAAGCGCATGGAAGAGCTATTGACCAAGGCAGGCGCCTCCGTCGTCACCGTTCGTGCCCTATCGCTGGCAGATGGGAACAAAGCCGGGCGGCTCTCCGACGAAGCCTACTTACGGAAACAGAAGGGGCTTTCGGTGGCTCCAGCAGGGCACCTGGGGGCACGGCTCGATGGTCGCAAAAAGCCACCGCCAGTGGCTGACAAGCAATGGTACAGACAAGACGACCTGATCCGATGGATGTTGCAGCATCTTGCTGAGGGGGCAGCTGATATGGACCGCCGAGGACAAAAGCCTGATGAAATCAAAGCCAATCTCGATTCAACTGTGGTCATGGACCTAGAAATAGTCGAGGGAATGGAGACAGCTGGCATAAAGGAAATCAAAATAGACTCGATTCGTTACGAAGAGAGATGGCCTATTGTCCGCGTTACGATTAATTTCAAGGATGGGCGGATACTCAAGGGTCAAGCTCAAATAACAGACCTCCCCAAACCGGGGGTTATACTCGAGGGGCGCCTCCTGGCGTCCAGAGCGAACTTGACGAAGGAAACGCAGCCCCCCACTGAGCCAAAACCGGGCGACCCGCCCATGCCTGAACAGATTTGCTCGAACACGCAGGTAATGTGGAGTGATTAGCTGGGTATCGAAAAATGCAGCTTGACCACTACATGTGTGGTGCGTTGCAGAGACGTTGCAGGTATTTTTCGGTGGTCTCAGCTGAACGCTTACCTCTATCGTAGCGTCAGAAAAGGAGCGAGTTATGAACAGCCATCCCGCCATTCGCATCCATTGGTTCGTCTGGCTGTGGATCGTGCCGGTCATGCTGTCCCTCGCGTCTTGCGGTCCCGCCGCAACCCCAACGCCACTCCCCGCAACCTCCACGCCGATTCCTACCCTCGTCCGCCGCTTGCGGGGGGACTTGCCGTCCCCCTGCGCCCCCTGCAAGCGGACTCCCCCGCCGTTGGCGGGGGTTTCATGATGAGCCATAGACCGCCGCCAAAGGCGGCGGCTTGAAATATGTGAACCGCTCAAAGCGGTTTCTGTGAGCTGCCTTCGGCAGCCGTCCTATCCAAACATATTCAACTGGTCGTAGCGACAATCTTCCTCGGTTTGTTTCTGGATATATTGGCGGAGCGCCGCTTCGTCCAGTCCTACCGTGGACACGTAGTTAGGCGAATCCGAATTTGCCTCCGGCGGTTCGCGTAATCTCGATTTTGCTCTCGACCCGAGCGCAAACTGGGCGCTGGGCAAGTACCGCGTCGACATTTACGTGAACGATACGCTGGATCACACCGCGAACTACGTGGTGGTGACTCAGAAGAGTGTGCACTGATCGCGCCGCGCGGGGAGAGGGTGTTGCGGAACTTGCGCAACGCTCCGCGCGGGCACCCCCGATTCGCACCCGGCTCGCAACCCGGCTCGACCGCCGTCGCTGTGAGCCGTTTATTCGTACTTGGAATTTTTGCCCGCTTGTGGTATTATTGCATCGATCTCAGACTTTGCGGGGTATTGTCTTCATGCATAGGATTTGCGTTGTCGGAGTTGGCTACGTTGGGCTCGTGACGGGTGCATGCTTCGGCGACCTAGGCAATCAAGTAATTTGCCTCGATATTGCGGAAGACCGAATCGAAAAACTCAAGCGCGGCGAAATGCCGATCTACGAACCGGGCTTGGAAGAAATCGTCGCTCGCAACGTCGCCGCCGGTCGCCTCGCTTTTACAACCGAGTATTCCCAAGCCGTGCCGGGCGCGGACTTTATTTTTATCGCCGTCAACACGCCGCCTAGCACAGACGGCGAAGCCGACCTGCAGTACGTACGCATGGCAGCCGAAAGCATCTCGCACGTGTTGTCCAATTACGCCATCATCGTCAACAAAAGCACCGTGCCCGTCGGCACCGGCGATGCGGTCGCGGAAATCTTGCAAGCGCGCGGCAAACAAGTCGGCGTCGATTTCGATGTCGTCTCCAATCCGGAATTCCTCGCCGAAGGTTCCGCGGTGCTCGACTTTATGCAGCCCGACCGCGTGGTGCTGGGTGGGATGAACCGGGAAGCCGCGGAAAAAGTGGCGCAGCTCTATCTGCCGCTCCGCAGCACGATCATGACCACCGACTTGCGCACTGCCGAGATGATCAAGTACGCGTCGAACGCGTTTCTGGCGACGCGCATCTCATTCATCAACGAGATCGCGACGATCTGCGAAAAAGTCGGCGCGGACGTGAAGGA
>JAKALI010000663.1 GCA_021813195.1 Pseudomonadota bacterium | reverse complement strand
CATAAAAAAGCGGCTGTTAGTAAACTGGATGCCCGACGTAGCAGTGCTGGCACCTACGCCTACCTGCCCCCCACAGTTCACAAACCGAATGGGCTGATCGGCCGTCCCCGCAAACCCGGTGAACTGGACGGACCGGAAGAAGTTCATCTGATCTTGCTGGACAACGGCCGTACCCAGGCGTATGCCGATCCACAATTACGCGCCACCTTGCAATGCATTCGCTGCGGGGCCTGCATGAATCACTGCCCGGTTTACAACGCCATCGGCGGCCACGCGTACGCGTCGGTCTATCCCGGGCCAATTGGCGCGGTCCTCACGCCACTTCATCAGGGCATCGCGGCGAGCGCCGACTTGCCAAATGCTTCAACGTTCTGCGGAGCCTGCGAGGCCGTCTGCCCCGTGGAAATCCCCCTGACGCGGTTCATGCGTATCTGGCGCGAACGCGCGGTGGCTGCGGGATCGGACGGTTTTGCTGCGCGTGCGGCCTTCCAAATCTGGTCGGCCCTTGTGGTGCGGCCACGACTCTATCACCTGCTGACACGTTTCCTTGCTGCGATCGGCGGAGCGGCTGGAAGGTCGAAGGGACGTTTCCGGCGCCTGCCCGTAGCGCGCGGCTGGTTGCGTCATCGCGATATGCCCGCACCGCAGGGGCGTACGTTTCAGCAGTTGTGGCAGGAGACTGAGCGGGGCGTGCCACGATGAGCCGGCAGGACATTCTGGGACGGATCAGGACGGCGCTGGCAGTTTCGATGCACGACAACGCCGCCCGGCACGCCGCCGTCAGGACGCGGCTCACCTCGCCCCCACGCTTCCCGTCGCCTTGCGCGCTGGCCCACGAACGCAACGTCGTTAACTCGTTCTCATCGCGACTGGTCGCCAACGGCGCTTTCGTCGCGACCCTTCTGCACTGCGCCGAAATCCCTGCGCAGGTCGCTGCGTATCTGACCGCTGAGGGACTGCCCCTGACGCTGCATCTTGCAGCTCGTCTAGCGGACACCCCAGCGTGGCAGCGCAGCGGCCTCGCCTGTCGCGAAGGTCCAGTCCAAGCAGACGACATCGCCTCTCTGTCCCTCGCTGTTGCGGGAGTCGCTGAGACAGGGACGCTCGTATTGTCGAGCGCGAATGGCACGCCAGGTCTTGCAGCCTTCCTGCCCGAAACCCACGTCGTCGTGGTCGAGCAGCGCACAATCTATCTGACCTTGGAGGAGGCCTTGGAACGTCGTCGCCTCGATCCGCTTAGTGCATCGACGCCGCGCGCGACTTTTCTTATTTCGGGAGCCTCACGCACAGGGGACATTGGCGGCACAATCGTCTGCGGAGCGCACGGGCCACGCCGTCTGGCGGTGCTCATCGTGAACGAGCCCCTCGCCGGAACGTGAAGGGCGCCACAGGGGCGCCCTTGCCCGTCACGTCGGCGCGTCCGCCTGCGGTCAATTCTGGCCGCGGCAGCTCTGCAGGCACTTGGTCAACTCGGCGCTGCACTTGGGGTCATCGTTCGTCGCGCGCCGGCACGCATTTTCCTGCGCGTAGCACTGCGCCGCGCACTGATTGGCAAACGCATCGCTGCTGAACAGGACGACAGCCGCCATGAGCGCTGCGGTCAGCATCGTACCGACCGCCAGAAATCCGAGTTTGAGTTCCTTCACCATGACGTATAACCTCCGCGCTCTCTCGTTCGGAGCGCCGCATATGTTGCTCAGCCAACCGAGGCTACGCCCCGTATCGGTGTCCTTCTAGCTCACGGTGGATGAACGCGACCTGAACCAGATCGCCAGCTCACACGATCAACGCCGGACGACTGCATCAGAAGGCGTATTCCTCAAACACACAATCGATCGAGCCGCCCCAGGAGGCGGCATACTTCTCAAGCAGCTCATCGGCCAATGTGCGCCCGCTCTCCGCCATTTCCAAGAGCGGTTCTAAATAGATGGTTTCATCGTTGCCGCAGCCATCGAGCTGCGCCCGATTCTGGAGCCCGCGCCTTGAAATCTCGAGTGCCTCCAGCGCGAGGTTCTGGACGGTCGTTGAGCGGAATGGCGCCGCGAGGGCCAATCGTGGCACACCGCTGCGCAAGGCCTCGCGCTCCTCGGCCGACCAGTCCCGCACGAGCGCCTCTGCCGCATCGAGTGCGGCCTCGTCGTAGAGCAGCCCGACCCAAAACGCCGACAATGCGCAAATGCGCGACCAGCGCCCACCATCGGCACCGCGCATTTCCAAAAACCGCTTGAGGCGCACTTCTGGAAAAATGGTCGTCAAATGATCCGACCAGTCGTCGAGCGTGGGCCGCTCTCCGGGGAGAGCCTCCAGCCGTCCCTCAAGGAATGATCGGAATGACGCGCCGGCGACGTCGATATAGCGACCGTCCCGATAGACGAAATACATCGGCACATCGAGCGCGTAGTCGACGTATCGCTCATACCCCATGCCCGGCTCGAAGACGAAGGGCAGCATGCCGGTCCGGCTGGGATCGGTGTCGCGCCACACCTCGCTGCGCATAGATTTGAAGCCATTGGGTTTGCCCTCCGTGAAGGGCGAGGACGCAAACAATGCCGTCGCAATGGGCTGCAATGCGAGCGACACCCGCAGCTTGCGGACCATGTCGGCTTCGTTGGCAAAGTCGAGGTTCACCTGGATGGTGGCCGTACGATACATCATGTCGAGACCGCGCCGCCCGACCTTGGGCATGTAGCGCGTCATCACAGCATATCGCGCCTTGGGCATGCGCGGCGTCTCGGCCAGTGTCCACTTCGGCGAGAAACCAAGGCCTAAGAAGCCGATGCACAGATCCTCACCAACATCGAGGACCTGCCGCAAGTGCTCGTCGGTCTCGGCAGCCGTCTCGTGCAGCGTTTTCAGCGGCGCGCCGGATAATTCGAATTGTCCGCCGGGTTCCAGGCTGACGGTGCCACCCGGGCGCCCGCGCAGCTCGTCCCGAGGCCGCTTCAACGCGATGATGTTTTCACCCTCTAAGATGGGCTCCCAACCATAGCGGATGATGAGTTCTTCCATGAGCGTGCGGATGCCATCCTCGCCCTCGTAGCGCACTGGTCCGAGGGTGCAGGTGCGGAAAACGAATTTCTCGTGCTCCGTGCCGATGCGCCACGCGTCTTTGGGCTTCTCGCCTGCTGCAATCCACGCCGCGAGATCGGCGCGGCTGTCGATCGTAGGACTATCGGCGCCGGTTTCGCGGGTCGACATGGCGTGTGAGCTTTCGTATGCGGGTTGGGCAGCAGGGGCAGACCGGGGATTGTGTCGCCTTATGCCGCTCCGGCTCGAGCCAAACAAGAGCGATGAACGGCAAGTTCGTGACGTCCCATCGGGTATTGCGCTGGAGCGGCCTCCAGGCTGGACTATCCCAGCATTCACCGCAATAGTGACGACGCCTAA
>JAKALI010000662.1 GCA_021813195.1 Pseudomonadota bacterium | reverse complement strand
TCCGGCGTGGAGTACGAGGTCGAAGCGCCGACAAACGTAGTCACCATGTTGGTGCCCGAGAATCGCGCCTGCGTATAGCCGACGTTTCCGTAAGTCAGGACCTGCGGCGTGATCAGCCAGCCGGCGCGCCCGCCAACGGCCCAGGCCCATTTTTGCTTGATGTCCGCGGCAAAATACGGGTCTTGGTCCTGAATGGTGCCGTTCAGATCTGAAATGTCGACATCGCCGAACACGCCGACAATGACCGCCGGCATGATCTGATGGTCGAACCCTAGACCGACAACGCCGAGCCAGCCCTTGCCACCTTGTGTTTGCGTGAAGCAGAGGCGGCATACCCCGGTTGTCGAGCTCTCCGTCGTCGTATCGGCGGCCCACAATCCGTAGCCGAACCCGCCATTCACGTAGATACCGTTCCAATTGACGGGAGCCACCGGAACCACGGGCGGATAGGTTGGCCCACCTGTATTCAGCTTATAGACAAGCTGAGTCGTGATGGTCTGCACCGTTGGTTTGAAATTGATGCTGCGTGCCGCTCCAAAGCCCGCATTGGAAGTGTCCGGCAATGTCTCATTGTCATATTGCGCATAGCGATATTCATTGCGCCAGAACCAGCCGGGACCAAACAGCGCAAAAGCGCTTTCGGTTCCTCCACCGACGAACCAACCATGCGCGGTGAAGGCCGGGGTCGAATAAGTCGTCGGCGCACCGACAAAGGTGGTGACCATGTCGGCGTTCGAGAAGTGGGCGCTGGTATAGCCACCGTTGATATAGGCTAACAGTTGCTCCGTAATGAGGTAACCCAGACGGCCGCCAACGGCCCAGGACCATTGCTGCTTGATATCGCCCGCATAATAAGGGTCCTGATCCTGGATCGTGCCCTTCAGGCTGGAGAGGTTGAAGTCCCCGAACGCGCCGACGAGAAAGCGCGGCGCGAATTGAAAGTCGTAGCCAACACCGATGACTCCGAGCCAGCCCTTACCGCCTTGCCGTTGCGTGAAGCAGAGCCGACATAACCCGGTTGTCGGGTCTTGCGTCGTCGTGTCGGCCGCCCATAGGCCATAGCCGAAACCACCATTCACATAGAGCCCGGTCCAGTTGATCGCTGCCGGCGGCGGTGCTTTCAATATCGGCGCCTTGACGGGAACGTCAGCAGCTGACGCGCTTTGCGCAAAGCTCAGACAAAGACCGAAGACAACAACCGAGAGCCATTTACTACGCATTGCCCCCTCCAGCCGTCATTTGCCGGTAATTCAATAACAAAATTTATTCGCGCAGGCCACGCTGAATGCAACTTATGCATATCGCGAAACCAAAGGGTAAGATGTTACTATAGCTTCGATATCTGTATCTAAATGTGCTCGTGCCTCAATGGCATAGCGAACCCGATCGCATCTGCAATTTTCCTCTGGAACAACTCGAGGGAACATTTTCGACGTTCTTGATTACGCCATCCGCGTTGCGCCCGGCTGACGACTGATCTCGGAATGTCCGTATCGCTGCCGCGACGATGTTGTTCGATCGTTATCCGCTTTAGAGGTGTGCAGCCTTCAATGGCGCACAGCCGATGACGCAGCATTTCGGAAATACCTGTCGCAACATGGCCACGCCGTGCGTGTCCGCACCTTCAACTTCAAAACTGGTCAGGCTTGCCGCTCTAGGGGCTCGACGAAGACGCGACGGAAATGCCGGCATTGCGTGCCTGCTTCAGTTTCCGCTTGAGCGAAATTATCTTGTTCGCATGCGCGCGCTTGCCGATATGGCCCTTGCGCTTGGCCGCTTCGTAATAGCCGGCGGCGTAATAATGCACCGCGCGGTCGGCGTTGCCGCCGGCGACGCGGTAGGCGCCGGCCAGATATTTCACCGCATAGGTCATGTTGGTGTCGGCATCGAGCAGGCCGCGCGCGTCGCCGCGATAACCCATGGCGCGGGCGGTGCCGAGGCGGATCTGCATCAAGCCGTAATTGCCGTTGTGAATCACGCGCGGATTGCCGCGGCTCTCGCGGTGGATGACGCGACGCACCAAGCTCTCCGGCACATTGTTGGCCGCGGCATGACGCGCAATCAGCGCGTCGAGATTGCCGTTGGCATCGAGCGCCTTGTGACGATGCTGGGCGAAAGCCGGCGATGCCAGGACAAGCAATAAAACGGCGAGGCAGAGCTTGCGAATCATGAGGTCTCCGATGTGGGGGAGCGTGCTTTTCACCGGACAAGTCTGGCCAATTTGTGACGGAATCGTGTGGTTATCGCCGGGTTCCATCACGAATTGCGACGCTGCGTTACCGCTTGCGGTGATGTATTACCGCGATGTGGAAGCACCTCACCCTTGGCGCCGGGAACGATCCTTCGCGCGCACGCTTTGATCCACGTCAAAGCTCCCCGCCGGCTCACTCCTACGTTTATTTATTGCCAACCCGATGGGGACACTCTCTATCGCCGAACCGATGGAGAAACAGGATGCCGGCGGATGTTGCAATCATTGTGGGCGGCGTAGTGCTTGCATTCGTGGTGTTTGCCGCGGCCTTAGCGTGGGCTGATCGCTACAGCGGCAGGGTCAACAAGACGAACACCGCGGACTGATCCGCGGTAAAAAAAGCCGCACAGACTCGGCCGGGGCAGTTCCCGGCCGTTTCGTTTTGGGGTGAGCCTGCGATCGACTGAGGTGGATGAATCGACTCTTTCCTCTTCGACTATTCCGTCTTGGCACGACAGCCGCTTGCAGTTTTGGCGGGCGACACCGACCAACGCGCGCCGCTGCCCTGAGCGGCGCCTCCCAAAACGACATCGCCCGGCGCGAAGCCGGGCGGTTCGGTTGCAATGCTCTCGACCGTATGGCGATCAGCACCAATAGGTAAAAGGATAGCGCTTGTCGGCCTGACGCTGCAGCTCCTGCGCTTCGGCATAGGCCTCGCGCCAAATCCGCGCGACCTTGACCACATGCGTCATGGCATCATGGACCCAATGCACAATCTTCGGCTGAGCCGGAGCGTGAATGCGTAGCGTAGACATCGTTCTTGTTCCTTGTCTGGAAGATGCGAGGCGCGGCCGGCTTCAGCGCATCAGATTGTTCAGATAGCGCTGCTCGATCTCGCGCTCGGTCGAGTCGGTGAACTTGCCACCGGTACTTTCCAGATAGCGGGCGATCTGTTGCTCAGCGTGGCGCGCGTTGGCGTCGACGATGTGCTGCAGGACGCGGCGCAGCAGGCTGGTGAACGAAGCGCGCGCCGGCTTTTGCGGCAGACCCACGGCGCGAGGGGCATAAACGGTGTGGGTATAGGCCATCGGAAAGTCTCCTTAACTTCGGTCCCGAAGCGTCTCCCCGATGCCGTTTTTTCTGTTGTTGCATCGCAATATATTCGGATTCGAATTCCTGACCACCTCTGTGGAAGC
>JAKALI010000661.1 GCA_021813195.1 Pseudomonadota bacterium | reverse complement strand
TGCCCTATGATCGCATCAGGGAGGACCGCGCCGCGAGCGCCATGCGGATTGTGGCCGAACGCGGCGCCACCCTGGTGCCGCCCTATGACGATCCGCTGATCATCGCCGGGCAGGGCACCATCGGCGCCGAGATCGTCGAGGACCTCGCCGCGCATGGGCTAACGCCGGAGATCGTGGTGGTCGGCGCCTCGGGCGGCGGACTGGCGGCCGGCATATCGCTCGGCGTCAAGGCCAAGGTGCCGCAGGCAGCGTTCTATCTGGTCGAGCCGGAAGGCTTCGACGACACGCTGCGCTCGTTCGCCAGCGGACAGCGCGAACACAACGAGCGGCTCTCCGGCACCATCTGCGACGCGTTGATGAGCAACATGCCGGGCGAACTGACCTTCCCGATTACGCGGCAATTGATCGGGCAGGGGCTGATCGCGAGCGATGCGGAAGTCGGGCGCGCGGTGCGCTATGCTTTCGAGGAGCTGAAGCTGGTGGTGGAGCCGGGCGGCGCCATCGGGCTCGCGGCGCTGCTCGCCGGCAAGCTCGACGTGAAAGGCAAAGTGGTGGTCGCTATTCTGTCGGGCGGCAACGTGGATGCCGAACTGTTCGCCAAGCTGGTGAGCAGTTAGACGACAGCCACGATGACGTGCGCCTGGATTTTCGCGGCAACCTCGCCGCGGCCATGTTTGTTCGCAATCACGGATTCGGCGTAGTCGGTTGCGGCTTCCAGTTTTCCCGCGTCCCTGGCCTCGATTTCGTTGCGCAGAAGAGTTCCCTGACAATAGGCAACGGCCGGAACGCGCGGCGACGATGCACGGCTTTGTTCGGCTTTCGTCTCGATCACCACACGGGAAAAACCGGCTCCCTCCAGCTCGCTGCGGATCAGCGCCGTATCGTGGTAACCGTGCGGCGTGCGTGCCATGAAGCGCGGCGGATCGTTTGGAAAAATCTCTGCGAGGGAATTCGTCACATCGTCCGCAAATACATTCTCCTCGATGCGATCCCATGTGCTGAACAAGAAATGTCCTCCGGGCTTCAGGACCCGCTTTGCTTCGCGGTAGGCCGATAAGCGGTCGGGAAAGAACATCGCGCCGAACTGACAACAGACGAGATCAAAGGCCGCATCTTCGAACGGCAGCGCCAGAGCATCCGCTTGGCGCCATTCGATACGAGGGTCGGGAGCTTGCCGCGATGCGGCGTAGTCGACCATCGGCTGGTTGAGGTCGGTTACGATGTAGCTGGCGCCCCGAGGCAGTCTTGGCGCCAAGGCGCGGGTGACAACGCCGCTGCCCGCGGCGGTTTCCAAAACGGCGCTTGGCGACAAGGACGCCGCGCGTTGTGCAATATCCGCCGCGTACGGCTCGAAAATCAACGGCACCATATGGCGGTCGTAGTTCTCCGGAATCGAGCCGGCGAACACCTTGTCCGTTTCCAGCATGGCTTACCACCCGTCCCCCGTTCGATGGCTCGCATTATTACCATATGATCGTCCGCTATGAGTCAATCGCGACCAAACGTTACCGCGCCATCTGCCGATCATTGTCCGCTGTTGCTCCAACAGCGACCAGAAATGTTGCGGCGCCGCGAATGCAGCGATGGGCCAGAATGCGACATCGCACCCGCGGCATAATTGGCGCGAATAACCAATCCATCTGCCGAAACCGGATACCAGTTATGAAAAAGCACACCAGGATTGTTCCCGGTGTGCGTTTTTTACGTCTCCGAGATTAATCAACGTTGATGTCCGAGACCAACCCCAAGCTTGAATGCCTGCTGGCGCAGAGCACCAATCGTACGTTTCATCTCTTTTGAAATCCTGACTACCGGCGTCCTCGCTTTTGAGTGCGCTTTGAGCGTACGACAATCTTCTTTGCTCCACCGGGCTCTTTTCGTCGTTCTTTTTCCAGTTCTAGCCATCTAACAAACGCTCCTTTTATTGAGTGAGTGGTCGGCCTACATGAACGCCAATGGATTGCCAACCGATTTATTATTCTCGTCTCATGCTTCGATGCCGCCTTACTAAACTTTTAACATTTGAAAATACAATTAACTGAGGCGCTAGAAAGCGCGATCAGGTCAAGAATTATGACCGACAATGAAGCTCTCCAAGTACCTTGTCCATAGTGCCGATGTAAATTGGCCTACGTCTCTGCTTTGCCGCATCCAAGCGCGCCTCGAATGCGGAAAGTGACATTTGTTTGCTCTATTTGTAATCGTACTTGGAACTATACACCTTCGCGTGAAATGGCCGAGAGTTACGCCACAGCCGCTATAGTCGCCGCTTGAAAGCTGGTGCTACCACCTTTGCCGACTTGGTTGGCGAGGTCGACTTGCTGCGCGTGACCTCCGCGAAATGCGGACAGCGCCCTGCAACCGGTGCAAGGCGCTGTCCGCGTGGTGCGGCGCGCCTTACCGATAGTGATGCTGCCGCGGCGCGTAGTCCATTGCCTTCGTGCCCGGGCACGGCTTGTAATAGCCGTAGTAGTCCGGCCCGTAATCGCCGAAGGTGATCACCTTGCACCAAGTGCCTATGCGGACCGGGCTGGCAGGTTCGTAGGGCGGCGGACTCTGCTGGGCAAGCGCCGGACCGGACGCCAAAATGCCGCCGAATATGAGCGCGGCGGCGATTAGAATGTGACGCATAATTCATCTCCTTGGCGTTTCTGGTCGCTCCGAAGGTATAAACGCTAGCGCCGGGACAAGAGTTGCCAGCCGCCACATCAAATAATCGCGCGTTGATGCTGGCGGCGCGCGCAGCGGATGCCTCCCTAGCTGTGCCGGCCGTAGAAAGCGGCCGGTCACGCGGCCGAACCACTCCTTACAAATTTCTGACCGCTCTGAATGAATTATGAGTGTGCGGCGCGACAATGATGTCCGCCTTGGGTCAATTGCGACCGAACGATCCTGCGCCCAGTGCCGGTCAATGTCCGCTATTGCTCCAACAGCGACCAAAAATGTTGTAACGCCGCGAATGCAGCGATGGACCAGAAGCAAACGTAAGACCATTTGTTGCAATGTCTGCTTTGTTCTCCGGGGGCAGGTCGGCGCGCCGGGCAAGCGTCGCCCATGCCAGGGCTCGGTTTTCCACGTTCAGCCGGATGATTAGAATCGCAGTGTTGGCAATGGTGAACACCAGAGCAAGCAGCGGCAAACCGAGCGCGAGGGGAACCACGGCGATCTCCAGCGAGACGATCAGATAGTTTGGGTGCTTCATGAAGCGATAGGGCCCGCACGCGAGCGGTTGCACGCCCTGCAGCACGATCACCCGGGTGGTCCAGCGCCGGCCAAGGCTCGCGATCACCCAGACCCGGCCGGCTTGCAGCAGCACGAAGAGCGACAGCCACGACGGATCGATGGGGCGGTTGCGGCCGAGCAGCCACAGACCGGCCAGCCAGGTTATG
>JAKALI010000660.1 GCA_021813195.1 Pseudomonadota bacterium | reverse complement strand
GACTCGGTATCGCGCGTGCGCTTGTGGAATACGATGAGACGCTCAAGGCGCCTTTGCGTAAAGCGGGGTTCATGACGCGTGACGCCCGTGAGGTCGAACGCAAGAAAGTCGGCCTTCACAAAGCCCGGCGCGCGACCCAGTTCTCCAAGCGCTGAGATCGCCCGTTGGGAGATCGTCTAATGGTAGGACAACGGACTCTGACTCCGTTTATCTAGGTTCGAATCCTAGTCTCCCAGCCAGTTTCAGAGCCTCGCCTAGCGGAGCCTGGTCGTTTGGCTGATCCATAGCGCTTCATTGGGCTAGCGGAAGCACGGCGAGGACCTCCTCGAGCCCCGTGACTCCGCGCGCAACCGCGGCAGCGCCGGCAATGCGCAAGGGCCGGAGCCCGGCGCGCCGCGCTAGATCGCCAAAAGTCCCGAGGTCAAACGCGGAATCAATGCTCGCACGGAGCGCCGGATTCAGCGAAAGCATTTCATACACCGCGATGCGGCCTCTGTAGCCAGTCTGGCGGCACTCGACGCAGCCTACTGGCTCGAAGGTGCGCGCGGGCAGCGGTACTTCATATCCTTGGGTCAACGACCGCCATAGCGTCTGATCAAGCTGCGATTCGCGTTTGCAGTGCGGGCACAATGTGCGCAGCAGTCGTTGTGCGACGACTCCGGCCAATGTGGACTGGACCAAATAATGGGGTACTCCGAGGTCGAGAAGCCGCGTAATTGCACTGGCCGAGTCATTTGTGTGAAGCGTGGACAGAACTAGGTGTCCCGTCAATGCAGCTTGCACGGCCATGTGCGCTGTTTCAAGATCGCGAATCTCGCCGACCATGATGATGTCGGGGTCCTGACGCAGCAGCGTACGGACACCGGCGGCGAAGTCCAGGTCCAGAGCTGGTTGCACCTGCATTTGATTCAGCTCCGACGCCACCATCTCGATTGGATCCTCAATGGTACAGACATTGATTTCAGGCCGGGCCAAGTGCTTAAGTGTGGAATAAAGAGTGGTCGTTTTTCCCGACCCGGTCGGTCCCGTGACGAGCACGATCCCGTGTGGCCGCTCAACCAGCGAGCGCCAGAGCACTTCCTCGTGCGCATCGAAGCCCAGTTCGGCATAGCTACGCACCACGATGTCCGGATCGAAGATGCGCATCACGACTTTTTCGCCAAATGCGGTCGGCATGGCCGAGATTCGCAATTCGACTTCACGACCACCGGAGGATCGGGTCTTGATGCGACCATCCTGCGGTCGCCGTCGTTCCGCGACGTCCATGCGGGCCAGAATCTTGATTCGGGCGGTCACCGCGGACTGAACCTGTGGCGGCAGCTCGAAGACGCTGTGCAGGACGCCGTCGATCCTGAAGCGGACGCGACCCATCTCCCGACGAGGTTCGAGGTGAATGTCAGAGGCCCGCTGCTCAAAGGCGTATTGGAGCAGCCAGTCAACGATGTTGACCACATGGCGGTCGTCGGCACCCAGTTCACCTCCGTTGCCCAGTTCAACCAGCTGCTCGAAGTTGAGGATTGCATTAGGCGCATTCTCGGCGCCGGCTTCTCGCGCCAGCTGGACCGATCGCTGCACCCCATAGAGTTGCGCCAGATAGCGGTGGATTTCGATGGGATTAGCGACTACCCGGTGAACATCGCGTCGCAGCATTGGCGCGAGGTCCTTGGCCCAATTGGCGTCAAAGGGCTCGGCACTCGCGAACGTCACGGTTTCCGGCGTAACGTTGACGGGAAGGATACGGTGGCGCTGTGCATAGGCTTGGCTGACGATTTGCGTGACCCTCGCGACATCGATCTTGGTCGGGTCGATACGCAGGTATGGGAGGCCTGCTTTGCCAGCCAGCCACTCCGCAAGCCGTTCGACGCTCAGTGGGCGCCCAGGGTTGGTGCGGTCTTCAAATTCAGCATTACCAATCAGGACCAGCGGATGAATGTCGATCGTGCTTCGGCCAGCGCGTTGCGGCCGCGACCTCGATCGCAGCATTCGAGCATCATCGGCGGTCAATCGCCCGTCGGCGACCAGAGCTGCCAGCACCTCATCCAGTTCCAGGCGACCGCGGCGGCCCAGCGGCATCGGCGGATTGGGTTGCGTGACCATCAACACCTCGTGCGGTGGCTCCGTATACTAGCTCGCTTTGTGCAATCGACCGGAATCGCCCATGTCGGGTCCTAGCTTTCAGGATGTAATCCAGACGCTGAACCGCTACTGGGCGGAACAAGGCTGTGTACTGGTCCAGCCATTCGACACGGAAGTCGGCGCGGGTACGTTTCATCCCGCGACTTTCCTGCGTGCGCTCGGACCCGAGCCCTGGGCAGCAGCGTATGTACAGCCCTGCCGGCGCCCAGCCGACGGGCGCTATGGCGAGAATCCTAATCGCCTGCAGCACTACTACCAGTATCAGGTCGTGATGAAGCCCAATCCCGAAGACATACTCGACCGTTACATAGGATCTCTCAAGGCTCTCGGGATTGATCCGCTCGTACATGACCTGCGCCTGGTTGAGGACAACTGGGAGTCGCCGACCTTGGGCGCGTGGGGATTGGGCTGGGAAATATGGCTCGACGGAATGGAGGTGACCCAGTTCACCTATTTTCAGCAGGCGGGCGGTCTGGAATGTCGCCCGGTTACGGGCGAAATCACCTATGGGTTGGAGCGGCTCGCCATGTACTTGCAGGACGTCGACAACGTCTTCGATCTGGTTTGGACGCGGGCACCCGATGGCACAGTTACTTATGGAGAGGTCTTTCTGCAGAACGAAGTTGAACAGAGCGCCTACAATTTTGAACATGCTGACGTAGCTGAAATGCGACATCGCTTTGAAGCCTGCGAGGCCGAAGCGCAGAAATTAATTGCTCTGGGTCTTCCATTGCCGGCCTATGACCAGGTATGCAAGGCGAGTCACAGCTTCAACTTGCTGGATGCGCGGCGCGCCATCAGCGTTAGCGAACGTCAGCGGATGATCCTGCGCGTACGAGCGTTGGCCCGTGGCGTCGCGGAGGTTTACGTGGCACGAAGGGAGCAAATGGGGTTCCCGGGGTTGCGCAAGACAGGGGCGAGTCATGTCTGATGCAGCGGCGCGGACGCTCCTGATAGAGCTTGGCACCGAAGAATTGCCAGTCGGTGCAGTGGATCATTTGGCTGAGGCATTGCTGCAAGGCTTGCGGAAAGCGCTGAGTGCGCATGACATCCCGTTTGATGACGATGGCGCCGCCAAAGTACGTGCGTTTTGCACCCCGCGGCGTTTGGCGGTCCGCATTCCGAACGTCGCACCGCGGCAACGCGACCGAAGTTCAAAAGTGTATGGTCCATCGGTGGCCGTTGGACTGGATCCCGAGGGCAAGCCCACTCCTGCACTTCTGGGCTTCGCGGCTCGGAATGGCGTGAACGTGGCGTCG
>JAKALI010000659.1 GCA_021813195.1 Pseudomonadota bacterium | reverse complement strand
GGGTCTCCTCGACGACTGCGACGCCCAGCCTGGCCAGCCCGACGGAGCTCGGCGAAGTGCTGAGAATCGCGTCGGAGTTACGGATCGGCGGGATCAGTGAACCATTCGCGAACAGCACGGGAGTACACATCCTGCTGCTCGCCGCGACTGAGACCTTGCCTCTGGCGGACGTCAAGCCGCGCATCGAAAGCCTTCTGCTGCAGAAGGCGTTGATCGCTCACACCGCGCAACTCAGAGCGACCGCCAAGATCACGAGGCTGAATCCGCCGTAGGCGGACGCGAAGATCAGGCGATCAGCCAGTTACCGAGACTGATGGACTCGGATCTAGCCATGCGCATAATGTATATTATGTTAAATATTGTATAGGCTTATTGGTCTCTGATCGGTTTGGCGTTGCATCAGCGGCCGATGAGCGTGGTGGCAACGGGTTTCCACCACGGGCTCACGTCGAGTCTGGAGAATCCATGAAAAAGATCGCAATCGAAACGGTGGCGACGCGCGTGGGCAGCGGCTATCCAAAGCCCTACGATGAGCCTTGCCGCGATCGCAAGCGATGGCGGCTTGGCGATGCCGCGGGACTCACCCAGTTTGGCGTGAACCTGCTGCGCTTGCCCGCCGGCCAATGGTCCAGCCAACGGCATTGGCACCAAGCGGAGGATGAGTTCGTCTACGTCCTGGAGGGCGAGGTGGTGATGGTGAGCGAAGCCGGCGAGGAAGTTCTCCGTGCAGGGGACTGCGCTGGCTTCAAGGCGGGGGTCGCGGATGGACACCACCTACAGAACCGCGGGTCCTCGGAAGCGCTGATCCTCGAGATCGGTTCGCGGCGGCCTGAGGATGACGAAGTGGATTATCCGGACATCGATCTGAAGATTCGCGGCGGGGGCCAGTATCGGCACAAGGACGGTCGGCCCTACTGATCTAGCGCTCGACGTGCGCCGCCTCCCCTGCTGCCCGACCGCGGTCGGCCGCATCTAGCAGCCCCTTCTCGCTGAGCCACGC
Source organism: Pseudomonadota bacterium (assembly GCA_021813195.1). The sequence goes on along the minus strand of JAKALI010000659.1, from coordinate 2,399 downwards.
TCGGGAGTAGAGCCTCGATTGGTAGCGTTGACCCCCGTCGCACAGGATCGTGACGACGGTGTGGCCGGGGCCGAGCTCGCGAGCGATTTTCTCGGCGGCGCTGACGTTCACGCCGCTCGCGCTGCCGAGGAGCAGGCCGTCGGCGTAGATCATCCGGTAGAGGGCTTCCACCGCCTCCGCGTCGCTGATCGAGATCGCCTGATCGATCGGCGTACCCTGCAGGTTCGCGGTCACCCGCCCGATGCCGATGCCCTCCGTCACCGAGCCGGGACCGTTCGCCCGCAGCTCGCCGCTGCGGATCCAATGGTACAAGGCGCTGCCCTGGGGATCGGCCAGTACGATACGAATGCCGGGCACTTGCTCCTTCAAGCAACGTCCGATGCCACCGAGCGTTCCACCGGTCCCGGTCGCGGCGACGAACGCGTCGATGCGTCCTCCGGTATCCCGCAAGATCTCCGGGCCCGTCGTTGCGTAATGGCTGTCGCGATTCGCCGTGTTGTCGAATTGATTGGCCCAGATGGCGCCCGTGATCTCCTCGGCGAGTCGTCCGGCGACGCGTTGATAGTGATTCGGATCCGCGTACGGCACCGGCTTCACGCGTCGCAACTCGACGCCGAGTGCCTCCAACGCCTGATATTTCTCGGGTGATTGGTTGTCGGGCATCACGATCAGAGCCCGATAACCGCGCGCACGACACAGGTGCGCTATCGCGATGCCCGTATTGCCGGCTGTCCCTTCGACCACGGTGCCGCCCGCCCGTAAGGCCCCCGACCGTTCGGCGGCGTCGATGATGCCGAGCGCGGCACGGTCTTTCACGGATCCGCCGGGGTTCATGAATTCCGCCTTGCCGAGGATTTCGCAGCCGGTCGCGGCGGATACGGAATTCAGGCGAATCAGCGGTGTGTTGCCGATCGCGCCGGCAAAATCCTTGGCGATGTTCATGGAGATCTCGTGGCGATCGCCGAGCACCCGGTCGGCACGGCCCGGCGGTTCCCGGATTCGTTGCCTGGCGATGCTATCACCGTCGCGAGGGCACTGATGTCTTCATCGGCGACACCATTCCACGCCGCGACGCAGGAACAGGTGGCCGAAACAGCCGGGTGGCAAGCGATCCGGAATCGGGAGCGGTTCGCCCGGATGCCGCTGGCCGAAATGTGCCAGGATGCTTGGCATCTCGGCGTCGATGACGGCGAGGGGATTTCCGTCCCCATAACGCGTGGCGCTCCGGTATCGAAGCGCCCGCACCAGTCTATCGCCGGTCGGGCTCCGAACATACACGGAGATCCAATAGGCATACGGCGCCGTCGAGGTGGGAACCGCCGCGAGGACATCTCCGCGCAGCGGGCCGTGCGCCACGAACCGGGTTTCCTGGTTGTTGTTGCTGCCGGTGATGTTCGAAAATACGAGCTTGAACCGGTCGACGGATCGTTCATAGGCGAAGAGTTGCGTAAAAATGGCATGACTGCCGTCGCCCCCGTAGGCGGATCCCGTTTTGACCAAGAGCCGTGGTTCGGTGTGGCCGGGGCCCGCAACCACCACCGTGGCTGAATCGAAATGGACCGGCGTCGAGAACCAGGCCGAGCTCGAGATCGCCGGCGGTGTCGAGGCTTGGCAGCGTGGCGTCGACGCGTCGACGAAGCACTCCGCCAATGCCCCACCTGCAACGGGCTCCGGCGAGCCCCCGCCGAGATGGGACCCTGGCAACCTCGCGACCAGGAAGGTCCAATGCGTGCGTGTCGCGAAGGGACGGGTCAGATCCAGGCGCGCAAGGACGTCGGCACGGTGCCCGTGCGACGAGGGCAGCGAAGCGATGACGCGGCGCTCGATGCCCGTCGGCCGCCTCTGCGACGAGGCCTCGTTGGCGACGGCCCACGCAGAGAACGCCGCGAACACCATCGCCATCATCGAGGCGCCTCGTCGAGAGCGACCCTGCGGCAGGGACGACGTGCTCAATGGTCGTGACGATCGCTGCGCCACAACCACGTCGCCGTCAGCAGCAGCAACACGGCCGCCACGAGGCTGGTCAGCGTCACGCCATCGGCACCGCGTAACACGTGGTGTCCCACGAGCCAGACCATCACCGGGCCCGCGATCTGTCCGACCGCGAATCCCGAGGTCATCCGCGCGAGCAGCGGCGTCGGATTGGCGGGCGCCAGCTCTCGGGCGAGCTGCAGACCGGCCATGGTCGTGATCATGAACGTACCGCCGACCAGAAGCGCGCCCACCGCCAGCGATCCGAGGTGTCGATCGAACGCCGGCATCCCGGTGCCGATCGCCATCACGGCCTGCGCGACGGCCCACACCCGGCGGCGCCGAGCCGTGGGTGCCGCCCGCGCCGCGATCGCCAAGGACGCGATCGACGCCAGACCGAACACGGGCCACACCAACCCAAAGACGAG
>JAKALI010000658.1 GCA_021813195.1 Pseudomonadota bacterium | reverse complement strand
CTGTGACAAGTTGCATAATGCACGCGCCATCGCTGGGGACGTGCGCATGGGCGGTCGTTTGGTCTTCAACCGGTTCAAGGCTAGCCGCGAAGACGCCCTCTGGTACTACCAAGCGATCTTCGACGTGCTCCAGGATCGGCTCGGCCAAGGCAGCCCACTGATCTTCGAATTGAGGAACGCTATTGAGGACATGCGGCGCTAATGGCGTGATCCGCGGCTCGGCTTGTCGCCGTTAACTTTTTTGCGTGGCGTTTCGGGACTCTACCTCTCTAAGTTCTCGATTTGCATCCGACATCGTCTTCCACATCGCTATTCCGAAATCGATATCGTGCGTCTTGTCGCATCGATTGCAGCGATAGGTGCGAATATCATCGCGGCCCATCGTGTATTTCTCGACGAAGGCCATTTCCTGATGGCACGTTGGGCAGGCGGTCGGAGATCGCGGCTTCCGAGAGCGGAACAAGTTCACCCAGAGAAATTTCATCAATTGCTCCTCAACGTCAGCGTGCGCTCCAATTTCCGATCCAGTATATCCGGTCAGCTCCAGGCACGTCGTCGACACCTATTTCCAAAGCTGTATTTCCTGGATTAGCACCGCCTCCGATCAGGCGAACAGTTGACCGTCCAGCCAGCAGTCGGACTGGATCCGGACGGCCGCGATCGATCGCCCGTCGGGCGCGACCAGCCGCACCCACTTGGCTGGGATGCTGGAGTAACTGCGCAGCAGGTTCTCGCCGCCCGAGGCGATCACTTTGCCAGCCGCATCGAGCGCTGTGGCGGTCCAGGCCGGACCGGTCACGCCGCTGCCGGTTGCGGCCAATAGCGCGCATCGCAGCAACCACACCTGGCGCACGGGCTTGGGAAAGCCCAGCGTATAGGACACCGGGGCGACCATCGGGCTGGCTTCCTGGGTCAGGAAGTTCTCACTCGAGGTGGGTAGGACGGCCTGCCCCCGGCATTCGCCGCTGTTCACCTTGATGACCACGGCGGTGGTCGCCGGCTCGAAATCCAGGAGCCGCAGCCCGCGCTGATGAAGGCCAGGAAGGACGCGACCATCCCATTCGTGCTGCCTTGATCGGCCGGCAGGCTCGCCGCTTGCACCAAAGCAGGCCGCAGGCGGCCGTGCTGCGCCCGAAGGCGGATCGTACCGACGAATGGATCACGCCTTGCACTTGCCCGGCGTGTAGCGCACGACCGTGATATGATTGCAGGCAACACATGCATTGTCGTATGTGTGCCGGCTACCGTCCGCCGCGAACCCGCACACAGGCGCGTAGATTTCCATGCACATCAGGGATCGCGGCGCCCTGCAGAAATTCAGTGCGGGCCGCGTCAATTTCGGAACCTCCTGTGCCAGGCCCGTCAATGCCAGCGGCAGAGCAATGAAACCTCCCAGTGCCGCGAGAGACGCAAGCCGGATTGCCATGCGCGTGCAATATCGAAACCACATCCTGAACCTCCTGTTATGAGGGCGACGCCTCCAAACTGCGCTCTCGCTCCGACTATTGTGTGTCCGGCTGCCAAACGGTTCGGGCGAAGTCACGCACATCCGAACAGGGACGCCCAGAGCGAGCGCTTCGTCTCCCGATCCGACTGATCGTTCACCAGATCGACGAGCCTCGGAACGCCGGCGGCGCGGATGAAATACGACGGCGGATAGGCTCCCTTGCGGCTCAGCTTCGCATCGGCGCCGGCCAGAAGCAGATACTCGACCACTTGCGCGAAGGATTGCGGCTGGCGCTGCTGTCGCGCGCGCCACGCCTTGAGGTCGGGGACGTTGAGGCTTTCATTAGAGAGCGATGTTGTGGCCGCCAAAAGGGGCGTCTGCCCGTAGGAATCGAGCACGTCGACCGTCGCGCCCCGGCTCAGAAGAACGCGCACGGCTTCAGGACGTCCATGGGCGGCAGCGTAGTAGAGAGGAGTTCGCCCATCCAACACCGGCGCGTTGACATCGACGCCACGGTCCAGCAGGAGCGAGATGATGGCCTCCTTGCCGTCGCGGGCGGCAACAAACATCGGCAACTGCCGGAAGTGATCGGGCTGGGTGACGCTGATGCCCGCGTCGAGCAAGGCACGGACCTTTTCCAGATCGCCGGCAATGATTGCCGCGTTGAGAACTTCTCCGTCCCTCGCTCCGTCCATTTCAGCCTGCTCCATGGTAACGATAGGCGCTTGATTGCGATCCGCGGTGGGCTTTAAGGCGTGGTGAAGGCTATCTAAGAGCCCCGTCAGAAGGGCGAATAGCCCAAGGCGGCCATGACGGCGAAGACCAGAGCGATCGCCGCCAGAATGCCGGCCCAGATCGTCAGGTTGAGATAATAAAGATCATCGACATGCGCGACAAAGACGCTGCTCTGGGCCTCCGGATCGACAATCCGTCTGGGGTGGCTTTTGCGGTAACGGCCGAGAAGAAAGACGCTGACCGCAGTCAGAACGAAGATGAGTGCCGTGCCCAGGTCCATCTGCGTGGCCAATGCTTTCATGTTGGTCTGCGGAGCGCCATGGAACGACAGCGCAACCCCCACGACCGCGAAGATCCAGAACACGAGGCAGAAGAAGACGGAAATGCCCCAGCCTCGCCAGATGAACATCGTCTCATGCCTCCCGGTTTGCGCCGCAACCCGGCGCCACTGCGTTCCAGATGGAAGTTCTCATTCCTCGTCCCGATGAAATCGCGGCGCGCGATTGTCTCGCCGGTCACACCTGCAGTGATCGTATCAATTTCCTCCCACCGACAGGTGCTGGTCGGTGTAGCCCAGCGCTGTCAGTTGATGGTTGACCGCCAACGCCGTGCCTGCGCCCAGCGCAGCGAGTGCGACCACAACAATCCACCCCTGGACGCTCAGCTTGTCCTTGGCTTTGAGCAGGAACGTCTTGTTGGTGGTCATCGACGGCCAGATGATTGCCAGGATGCCCAAAAGGATCAGCGGCGGCGAAAGAAACGCGTACTGGCCGGCCCATGAGATTTCGGGCGCCTGCGCAAAAGCCTGCTGAAGCGGCATCACGATCGAGAAATATCCCGCCACGACGCCGACCACGGTGATCAACACGCCCTGAAGGCGCGAGCCTTCCCACGATCGGGCGGGCGTTGGGGAATTCAGCGGATCGGTCATCCTCAAATCTCCTGTCCTGGCCAATTGGCCCGCATGCCGGCGATCGCGCCCCGGGTCGAATCGTTCGGGGATGACGCTGGGGATCGTGCACCGGTTTGGAAGGCGCCTCGCGATTGCCCGTGGTCAGATCCCGTGATTGCAGAGCTCTGCCGTACATTCTGAATGCGGTGTTTCAGTTCTGGAAGAATAGCCCTGGTGTCGGGGAACGCAAGGCACAGCACGGGGTACCCGTTTCGGGTTCCCAGTCCGGCGCTCAGCCGCGCACACTGGTGACGGCCGCTGGGGTGTT
>JAKALI010000657.1 GCA_021813195.1 Pseudomonadota bacterium | reverse complement strand
TGCCACGTTTGCCTCGGACGTGGTGCTGCCGGCTCCGAATACCCCCGAGGGCACCGCCGATTGTCCGGATCTGGAACCCGGCGACTTCGACCCCTTAGACCCCCCGCAGTGCAACTTCGTGCGCGACGGCGACCAGCTGCCGGGCATACCGCGTCACCGCTTCAAAGCGGGCTTTGAGTATTGGCTGACGCCGAAGTGGAAGTTCGGCTCCGATCTCGTGGCGGCGTCCAGTCAGTTTTTCTTTGGGGACGAGGCCAATAACAATCGCAAGCTTGCGGGCTATACGCGCGTCGATTTGCACACCTCTTACCAACTGTCGGACAACGCCCAGGTCTATGGCTTGATCAAGAACCTGTTCGATCGCCGCTACGGTCTCTACGGAACGTACTTCGATACCGAGGGTTCGGAAGATGCCGCCGAAGCTGCGGGCTATGGGGAACTGGAAGATCCGCGCTCGATTTCCCCCTCCCAACCGTTCGCCATATACGGCGGTCTGCGCATTACGTTCTGACAACTCTGGATCGAACGAACGATCGCAAGACGAAGAGCGGGGTGGTCCGGTGGCCGCCCCGTTCGAATTTGTGCTAGCCGTCTTGAAGGCGTGGCCCATACGACACGGGCCACCAGATTCACCGTGTTGCTGGGGATGAGGCCAATCGACCGCGATTGCGCATGCGGGAATTTTGCTAGGGTGGGTGTTGGGAAAATATCCTACTCTCGCAGCCGCCCCAGGTTCACTCGGTGTCGAAGACAGTCGCGCATCGTTTCGGGTCCATCGCTGCCGTATGGTGCGCGCTCATGGCTCCCTGCGGCCCGGCCTTGGCCGAACCTTTCATAGGTCAGTTTGAATTGAAGAACCTCGAAGCTGGCCACGGCTACCTGGAGTTCCAAAGCCAGAATGCCTGGAGTTTTGGGCAGCCGAATCGCCAGTCCGCGATCGTGGCTGGCGAGGAGGTCTTCGATGATAACGCGGTGATCCGGCAGCGCCATGCGCTGGAGATGGAAATGGGGTTCACCTCATTCCTCAAGATGCGCGTCGGCATCGAGTACGAGAAGGAGCGGCTCGACGAACCTGACACGTTTGCAGGTGCCGAGGCATATGGAGCCTTGAAACTTGAGGAATTAGGCGCGGAGTTGATCGGCGTCTTCATCCCGCGCGACGGCGATGGCTTCGGACTGGGCGCAGTGGTCGAAATTGAGCGCCCGCTGGAAGACGGCGAACAGATGCACCTCATCATGGGGCCGATTTTCGAGCTTGCTTCGGGGCCGTGGTTTGCGGCGGCCATTCCCATGTTCGTTCATCACTTTGGCGGTGAGGCCGACGAGGACGGCATCCGGGACGACAAGTGGGACTTCGCCTACGCCGCTCAGCTGGCCTACACCTTTTCGCCGCAATGGACACTGGCGCTCGAAGCCTACGGCACGCTGGACCGGCTGGGTTCGACCGGAACGCGCAGCGAGGCCGCTCTCGCCTTCGGCGATCACGACCAGCACCGCTTAGGTCCGATCGTCTACTACACATACGACTTCGGCAGGTCTCTGCGGCCCGATCCCGTGCGCGGGGAGGATGGTGAGATCGAGACGAGCAACATCACCATTGGGCTCGGCTACTTAGCTGGCCTCAACGAAAATACGCCCGACGGCACGCTAAAACTCAGCGTCGAAGTTGATTTCTGAAATGTCGTCAGCATCGACATGTTGCGCAGCGTTGGAACAGCGCAGACGCCGCGCGGGCGTGCCTCACATACGCTTGGGCAGAAAGCGGGCGACGATCGGCGAATAGGTGACGGGCTCTGAGCGGCGCTCGGCCTGTTCTGCTTCGGCCATGGCCTTATCGAGTGCGTCTGCCAATCCTTCGAGACCTGGGACGCGCCGCGCATCATCACGCATATAATGCAGTGTCTCGCGCACGGTCGATAAGTCGAGCGTGGGCGGCCAGGGATGAGCACGCGGAATACGGAACACGGCACGCGGACCTTTGTTCGAAGTCTTAATGACTGGTTAATCCGTTATCGATTGTGTCGCAAGAACCATGCCGCGAGGCTCTCACATTTTTTTCGTGCCGCTGTTTCGAAACGAGACACCCGTCGTGTTTGGGTGACCATATCTGCGAGCGCTTCCTTTACCGTCCGCGTCGCAGGATGCGTGACGGTGGGTCGCTTGGAGCAGGTGCGCCCATCTGCCGGGGCATGGGCGAAGCGTCTGCCGGCACACATGAGCGGCGTAGCGTGGGCGCAGTTTCAGCGATGAAGCCAAGCATTCTCATCATTGTCGAGAACCTGACGGTTCCGCTCGACCGGCGCGTATGGCAAGAGGCCGGCGCCTTGCGGGATGCGGGCTACACCGTTTCGGTGATCTGTCCCAAAGGGGGACGCTATCAGGCGAGCTACGAAGTGCTCGACGGAATCCATATTTTCCGCCATCCGCTGCCGATCGAAGCGCGTGGTGCGATGGGCTACCTCATCGAATACGGCTGGGCATTGAGCTGGGAATTCGCGCTGTCGGTGAAGGCGTATTTCAAGGTCGGCTTCGACGTCGTTCAGGTCTGTAATCCGCCCGATCTGCTGTTCGTCATTGGCGGGTTCTGGAAATATCTCTTCGGCAAGCCGTTCATCTTCGATCATCATGACATCAACCCCGAACTCTACGAGGCCAAGTTTGGTCGCCGGGATGTCATGCACAAAATCGTGTGCGCGCTGGAGCGCATGACGTTTCGAGTCGCCGATGTGTCGCTGGCGACGAACGAGTCATTCCGTGACATTGCCGTCCAACGCGGGCGCATGGACAAGGATCGCGTGTTCATCGTGCGTTCGACGCCGGATGTCGCGCGATTCAAGCGGATCGATGCGGATCCGGCTCTCAAGAATGGCCGCAAGCATCTCGTCGGTTATGTGGGTATCATGGGGGCGCAGGACGGTGTCGATCTTTTGATCGAGGCCATGGCCGAGATCGTCTTCAAACAAGGCCGCCGCGATATCCAGTGCCGCATCATTGGCTCTGGCACGGAATTGCCGCATCTTGAACGCATGGCGCGCGAGCGGGGTCTGGCCGACTATATCGATTTCCCAGGCTTTCAATCGGGAGAAACACTACTCAAAGCCATGTCGACGTTCGACGTCGGTGTTATTCCAGATCCCAAAAACGCCTATAACGATCGCATTTCGATGAACAAGGTGTTCGAGTACATGACGCTCGGCATCCCCTTCGTGCAGTTCGATCTCGAGGAGGGCCGCAAGCTTGCGGGCGATGCGTGCCTTTATGCTCGCGACAACAGTCCCCGTGACCTCGCCGCACGCATCTGCGCATTGGTCGACAATCCCGACCTTCACGCGGCGACGGCGGAGGCGGGACGACAGCGCGCCAAGACCCATTTGCGGTGGGATGAAGAAAAAGGCCGCCTGCTGGCGGCCTATGCGCT
>JAKALI010000656.1 GCA_021813195.1 Pseudomonadota bacterium | reverse complement strand
TTGGCTGGGACCATCCTTCGGGTGGTCCCAGCTTGTTTGTGCCGTGCATCTCTTGTCGGGGCGGAGGGGATGAATCTGTCCAAGTTCAATCTGTCCGAGGTCAGAGTTCGGGAATGAAGCTCGCGCGCTGTTCTTTTCACCGCACGGACGAAAGACTTCTGGTGGGAAAGACACTGAAACCGCGTCGAGGCGTCTCGCCGCAGCAACACGAATATGCTAACCGCACTCCGCTCGGCAAAATCGGCCCTCGAACTGTCTGAAAGCAACCCATCGTGCCAACGGCCTCTGCAATCGCGACCTCAACGTCTCCCGGATCCTCAAATCCCATCGTCAACCCCCGCTTCGCGATCGAAGCCGAGCGGGCACGACTGAAAAGCCAAGCGAAGCGCCTGGCACAGCATTGTGCGGCGTTCAGAGGCGCAGATGACCGCCGCGCAATTGGACAACTCCTGACGACCAGCCTCGCGTTCGCAGCGATCGTCGTACTCATGTTTCTTTCTCTGAACATCAGCTACGGACTGACGCTGCTGCTGGCCATTCCAGGTGGGCTGCTGCTGGTGCGCTTTTTCATTATCCAGCACGATTGCGGTCATGGATCATTCTTGTCGAGCCGCACGGCCAACACTTGGGTGGGCCGGGCGATGAGCCTGCTCACGGTAACCCCCTACGATCTTTGGCGGCGCGAACATGCGCAGCATCATGCAACCTCTGGCAATCTGGAAAAGCGGGGTGTCGGCGACATCGACACGCTGACAGTGCGCGAGTGGCGCGAACTCTCCCCACTCGGGAAATTGCGGTATCGCATTTATCGCCACCCCTTGTTCCTCTTCGGCTTTGGCGTGCCGTTCTATTTTATGATCATCCAACGCTTCCCCTGGTTTCATCCCTACCCCGCGCGTGAGACGTGGAAGAGCATCCTGGGTCTCAACGCAGCGCTATTTGCGGTTTGGGGGAGCGTGGGCGCCGTCACAGGCTACGCGAATTTGTTCTGGGTCGCGTGGCCCATGGTGCATGTGGCAGCAGCGACAGGCGGATGGCTCTTCTTCATCCAGCACCAATTCGAAGAGACGGTCTGGGAATCCAGTGACGAGTGGACGTTCCAGGTCGCCGCTCTCTACGGCAGTTCGTATTATGCGCTGCCGCCGATCCTGAACTGGTTCACCGGATCAATCGGCTTGCACCACATTCACCACCTCAACAGCATGATTCCAAACTATCGGTTGGCCGACTGTCTGGAAGGTGATGCCACCTTGAAATCTATGAACCGCATCACCCTGCTTGAGAGCCTTAAATGCGCAAAGCTCAAGTTGTGGGATGAAGATCGTAGGCGTCTTGTGACCTTCGCCGAAGCCGGTGGGTGACGCTGCGGCGCGACGGCCAGAATTCAGGACTATCGCTGATCTTGCGCAAGAGCGGCATAGCGCCGACGCGATAGCCCGAGGCAGACAGAAAGAGCGTGGGGGACATGACACACGGGGCTGCGACCGCGCGGCTTGCCATTTTGGCAGGGGTCCATGACCCAGTCGGCCTCAATCGTCGTCCCATTCGCAATCCCACACGATGAAGGCGCTCGCGGCTGCCGTTGCACTTAAGGCTTCGACCACCGCCATATTGTCGAAGCCCGGCAGACGGGCTTGCATGGTGCGAACCAAGTCCGCTTCGCCCGGCGTGCTCAATGGCACTTCGATGACCCGCCGGCGATCGCGATCCTGTAAAAGCCACGTGAATTCGTCGCGCGCGCGACCAGGCGTCACCAGGCTGACCATACTCAAGTGCGTCCAGCTCATCTCGGCCGCCTCGGCGGAATCCACGAACAGAACAATCCGCTGGGGATCGGTCTCGATACGTGTCGGAGCAAGCCGGGCGGGCGGTGGCGGCGCCTCGGGCCCAAAGATCAATCGCGTGAACCAGTCGCGCATGTCTCGCCTCGCGGGACCACAGGTTGCCGCATGCAGGAGGCGGCTCCCCGGCCTACGGGATTACGCGCAGTTTACGTGAATCGGACCGAGCGCGCGATCATCATGCTGCGGCCTGGCGGCGCAGTCCCGGTCGGGCATCGAGCACATCGTTGTCCACGTCCGCCTCGTACTTCGCAAAGTTCTCCTCAAACATCGCGACGAGGGCGGCCGCCGTTTGATCATACGCCTGAGCGTCGGCCCACGTGTCGCGCGGTGTGAGCAGTCGGGTGTCAACGTCGGGGACGGAGATCGGCACCTCGAAATTGAAGAGTGGATCGATCCGCATGGGCACCGATTTCAGCCGGTCGGACAGCGCCGCATCGAGCAGCGCGCGCGTCGCCTTGATGGGCATGCGCGTGCCGGTGCCGAACTTGCCACCCGTCCAGCCCGTGTTAACGAGCCAGCATTCGACGTCATGCTGGGCGATGAGTTTTTTCAGAAGGCGGCCATAGACGGAAGGCGGACGCGGCATGAATGGGGCGCCGAAGCAGGTGGAGAAGGTCGCTTGCGGCTCTGCCCCCATGCCTTTCTCCGTGCCCGCCACTTTAGCTGTGTAGCCAGAGAGAAAATGATATACGGCCTGGGCCGGCGTAAGGCGCGCAATCGGTGGCAGCACCCCAAAAGCATCCGCTGTGAGCATGACGATCTTCTTGGGATGGCCCGCCATACCTGTCGCAGACGCATTGGGGATGTGCTCAAGCGGATACGCTGCGCGCGTGTTCTCTGTCAGCCGTCCGTCGTCGAAATCCGTCTCACCGGAGGCCGCATCAATCGCGACGTTCTCGAGAACGGCACCAAATCGGCTTGCTGCGGCATATATCTCCGGTTCCGCGGTCTTCGACAGTCGGATGGTCTTGGCGTAGCAGCCGCCTTCAAAATTGAAGATGCCGTTTTCCGACCAGCCATGCTCGTCGTCACCCAGAAGGGTCCGCGCCGGATCAGCAGAAAGTGTCGTCTTGCCGGTGCCGGAAAGGCCGAAAAATACCGTGCTGTTGCCGGCGGCATCCACGTTCGCCGAACAATGCATGGGCATCACGCCCTTTTGCGGCAAGCGATAGTTGAGATAGGTGAACACGCTCTTCTTGATCTCGCCCGCATACGAGGTGCCGCCGATGAGAACGATACGCCGCGTCAAGTTGAGAGCAATGACCGTCTCCGACCTTGTGCCGTGATAGTCGGGCGCAGCGCGGAAACTTGGCAGCGCCACAATCGTCAGCCCGGGCTGAAACTGATCGAGTTCGTTGCCGGAAGGACGCCGCAGAAGATGGCGGATGAAGAGAGCGTGCCAAGCATATTCGCATAGTACGCGCACGGGCAGACGATGTTCGGGATCGGCTCCCGCCGACAGATCCTGGACGAACAGTTCTTTGAGCTTCGCAAAATTCAGAAAATCATGCAGCAGCCGATCAAACTGCTCTTCTGACATCGCCTTGTTGTTGTCCCACCAAATCGCCGGGTCCGTA
>JAKALI010000655.1 GCA_021813195.1 Pseudomonadota bacterium | reverse complement strand
TTTCTGTAGCGGGATGTAATTGTGCAGCGGTTTGTCCGCGACGACCACGCCGGCGGCGTGCGTTCCCGGGTTGCGTGCCAAGCCTTCCAGACGCATCCCGATATCGACAAGCCGGGTGATCTCCGGCTCATCATCTACTATCAGTATTCGCTTTTTCATTGGTCCAGTGCTCTCGAGCTACCCGAAACATCAGGAGCACCGACACACCTCCTTCGGAACGGTTAGAAATGCTAATGGATCCCCTGTGCATGATAACGATGTTGCGCGAAACAGCTAGGCCAAGCCCGGAGCCTTCGCCCACAGGCTTGGTAGTAAGAAAGGGCTCAAACAGTTTTTTCTTGTGCTCGGCCGAAAACCCCGGGCCGTTGTCCCTGATGTCGACGGCAATCACCGGCTCACCAATCCTAAACACACTCCTCTCAGATCGCTCCAAATCACGCTCGCTTAGGTGCATCGAGCGCGTGACAACTTCGATGCTACCGTCTTGTCCGATGGCCTGCGCTGCATTAGAAAGCAAGTTAATCAAGACCTGCACTAGGCGGTCTGGATCGGCGTATATCGGGGGCATCGGGTTACTGGGGTTTCTGACAATTGCTATATTGCGACGCTTTATCTCATGCTTCGTGAGGTGAATGGCTTTGTCGATCACTTGGTTGATGTCGGTCGGGCGGCGGGCAAACTGTTTCTGCCTGGAAAAATCCAGTAGATCCCTTATGACGCCGTCGGCGCGATCAATTGCTCCCCGAACGTCATCGAGAACCTCCTGGTTGCTTTCCTGCGAAAGATGTTTGGAAAGGTAGTCAACACCGAGGCGGATAATCGTCAACGGATTCTTGACTTCATGAGCGACCCCGGCGGCCAAGCGTCCGACAGACTCCAGACGATCCGCTTCTGCAAGCGAGTCATGCGCTTGGAGGAGTTCTCGCTCAGCTTCTAGGAGCCTGACGCGTTGCTGGTGCAGCGCTTCCTGCGCCCGCTTGCGCTCGGTGATGTCCTCCTTGACGGCGATAAAGTTGACTATCTCCCCATGCTCGTTTTTGACCAGGGAAATAATTTCGTATTCCCAATAAAGCTCCCCATTTTTCCGCCGGTTCTGCATCTCACCGCGCCATTCCCTTCCGGACAGTATGGTGCTCCAAAGGTCATGATAAACATCGGGCGGCGTGAGGTCGGACTTGATTACGGCGGGAGTCTTCCCGATCAGCTCTTCCTGGGTATATCCGGTGATTTCAAGAAATTTCGGATTTACATACGTGAAACGGGCGCAGGTGTCCATGATAGCCGTTGCCGCCGGGCTCTGCTCGATGGCCTGGGAGAGCTTTTTCAGACGCCTTTCCGTACGCTTGCGCTCGGTGATGTCGCGGATGGTGGCGATGAAAAAATGTTTGCCCCCTACCCAGACTTCAGCTACCCACAATTCAATCGGAAAGACTTCGCCGTCTATCCGCATCGCGTCGAGCTGCCGGTTCGTGCCGGTCAGATGTTTCTCTCCCCTCTGACGGTAGTTCTCCAAGTAGCCCTCAAGGCGCTCGCGATAATGGGGGGGAGCAATGATACTTACGTTGCGGCCGATGGCGTTTTGATCGGAAAAGCCGAACATGATCCGTGCCGCGCGGTTCAGCGCCTGAATGATACCGTTATCGTCGATTGTGATGATCGCATCGCATGCGGTATCGACGATCGCACGCGCCCTTGCCTGCTCGGTCTCGAGGGCGATCCGAAGCGGTTTGACGATCAGCGGCCACAGGATGATAGAGGCTAGCGCAGTGAGGATCGCCGCATCGATCAGCGCCCCTGCCCAGCCGGGCATACCGAGTTCCAATCTGTGGCCCGCCAGCTCGATGAGGAATATCGCGCCAAGCACCACGCCGAACTTGGCCAGCGGGCGCTGCAGCACGTGCGCAGTCAATGCGGAAATTTCGTGGCGACTGCTTTTCATGTTTGAGCCCGCGTGAAAAATACGAGACTTGCTATTCCTCATAAGTCTAATGGAATCGGGACATGAACGGGAAAACAAAAAAATCGAAGCAACTCGCTGAAGATTGGCTCTGCGTCTGACTTCCGGGCCAAGCCGCCCCAAGGTCGCGGGTGGACTGCAGCAGAATCGGTAGCGCGGTAGAATTTAAAAAGAAGCAGAAGCCCCCAGCGCCAATCTTTCATGCTGTTAAAGGACTCCCGGGATGGAACGGTCCGGACAGAGGGTGGTCCAGTCGGTCGCTGAACCGCCGTGCAGGCTCAGCGTGGGCCAAGAATCGTGGTAAGCATTTCTGCCGACGGGGCACCTTGTATCTTTTGCAGATTGCCGCCGGCGTCCTTGTACAAGATGGTCGGGGTCGCAGAGGCACCGAGTTGCTGCATCAACGTTTGGTTGGCGTCAAGCTGCGCGCGAACTTTTACCGATATCCGGCTCAGGGGCTTGACGCCACCGCTGGCATGCTCTTTTTCGTGCTGAGTCAGTGCAGCTTGCGGATCCTTGGCAGAGAGCAGGGCCGCCGCCTTGCCCGCGCTGGTATCCGTGAGGATGGCGACGATGACGTGGCGCAACTGCACCTTGCCAGCCTTCACCCAGGGGCGGGCATCATTCCAGAACTTGTTGCAGTAGGGACAGTTCGGATCGGTAAAAGTGTAGATGACACGCGGGGCGTTGTTGCTGCCATCGGCGATCCAGGTGCTCTTCTCAAGCTGTTTCCAGATTTTTCCGGTCATGGGTTTGCTGACCAGCCTCTCCAATGGTTCCCGGCTCAGGTTTTCGCCTTTTGCGTCGATCATGGTGCCGACGATCGCCTGTTTGCGGTCGGCGGTCAGGTAGATGGCGAGGGGGTGCTGCTCGACCAGTCCGGCATAGCCGGTCAACCCGCCTGGCGCATCGAAGGTTCCAATCACCTCGACACCCTGCGCTTCGAGCGCCTCGATCGGTGCCGGCCAGTCCTTCGCCTGGGCGCCCACGTTCATTCCGAGCGAGGCAAGCAGCACGGCAGACAAAACGAACAATTTCTTGATCATTGGTGATTCACTCCTTATTTGACAGGGCTCGGGCGCAGTTGAGTGAGTTTGCTCGCCAGCGTGGCGGCCGATAGCGCGCCCAGGTGCGTATCGACCAGCCGCCCGCTGGCGTCATAGAAGAGCGTGGTTGGCAGCCCCGCGGAACCGACCTCGCGGCCAATGGCGCCGCCCGGGTCGAGCAGAACATTGGCAATGTCCAGCCCACCAGCGGCGAGATAGCGCCGGACCGTCGTTCCATCTTCGCCCTGATTGGCAAAAACGAAGTGCACCCCCGTTTCCTGCTTTTGCGCGGCGGCGAGCATCGGCATTTCGCGGCGGCAAGGAGGGCACCAACTGGCCCACAAATTGACGACCATCGGTTTGCCCGCAGCCAGCTTGGCGAGGTCTGCCGGCTCGCCCGCCAGGGTTGTCAGTGACGCT
>JAKALI010000038.1:2820-15397 GCA_021813195.1 Pseudomonadota bacterium | reverse complement strand
GAGCGGTGCGGACCCCAACCAAGCGTCCGCGATCTATATGACAATTCGAGCATTGCAGTTTATTTCCCACATATTTTGCGGCGTAACGTTGAGTGTCATGAAAAATATTTTCACCCAGACGAACCATTTTGCCGAAATCGTTTTGTGGGATGGCACTATCGGGAGGCGGCGTAAACGCTTTTGACGGCGCCGCAGCCGCGGGCAGGTTGGCTTTGTTGATGGGTTCGGCGGTTCTTGCTGGTTGCACATAAGGCAAGGCCGCATAATACGTTGCTACTGCAGAAATCCCCTCTTCGTTCAGCTTCGCCGCGATTTTCCTCATCAGGCCCATAGGATCGTTGTGTCGCGTGCCGGTTTTCCAAGCCCTAAATTGGCTTTCAATGTAGCGGGCTGATTGCCCAGCGAGCCTGGGAAAGGTTGAGCCGACGCCGCTGCCATCGGCCCCGTGACACTGGGCGCAGGCCGGCAAACCCTCGCTCCAATTGCCACGGACGGCGAATTCTGCGCCAACTGCTAATTCGCGGGTTTGCTCAACGTGGTGTTTGGATCCTTGCGCAAAAGGCAGTTGCGCATAATAGGCAGCTACCACCCTGCGAGCTGCTGCATTAAGCTCTTTTGCGATCGGGCCCATGACCGCACTATTGCGCGTGCCATCTACGAAGCTGGTGAGTTGATGAACAATATAATCGACGTTTAGGCCGGCGAGACGTGGAATTCCGGCTGCGGGCTGTCCTTGGCCTTGCGCACCATGGCAGGTCGAGCAAGGCGGCACGCCGGCTGCGCCCTGACTGGCAATCATGGTGCCATTCGCCGCAAGAGCGGGAGCGCCCGCAAACACGGTGTCCGCCAACCGAGCCTATGATCGTTGCCGGCATTGATGACTGGGCCTTCCGCAAGAACCATCGCTACGGAACGATCGTCTGCGATCTGGAGAGGCGGCGGATCGTGGCGCTGCTGCCCGACCGCGAGATTGCAACAGTGCGGGCTTGGCTCTCGGCGCATCCGGAGATCCGGGTCGTGTCACGCGATCGCGGCGGCGGCTATGGCGAGGCCGCGGCCAAGGCGCTGCCCGACGCGCTGCAGGTCGCCGATCGCTGGCACCTGATGGAGAATGCAAGCGCGGCCTTCCTCTGGGCGGTGCGTCGGTCCATGCGCTTGATCCGTGCTGCGATCGGCGCGACCACGATCAATCCGGAGCTGCTCACCTGTGCGGAAAGGCTGCAATATGAGGGCTATCTGCGACGCCAGGAGACCAATGCCGCGATCCTGTTGCTCGTCAGAGACGGGGTCCCAATCAAAGAGATCGTCCGCCGGACTGGGCACAGCCGGCAAGTCGTTCGCCAAGTCAGCCGCGGTCAAAGCACGGATATCTTCCGTACCCGGCAGAGCACACTCGACGCTCACTTGCCGTTCCTGGACGCGCAATGGGCCGCGGGCTGTCGTAACGGGGCAGAGCTCTGGCGCCGTCTGCAAGTGCAAGGCTTCCAAGGTTCCTTGCGGGTCGTCGGAGAATGGAGGACACGGCGGCAACGAGCGGAGAAGGCAACCGACCAACAGCTTCAGAAAGTACCGTCCGCGAGAACAATCGCGCGACTGATGACCACGGCACGCGATCATCTCAGCAAAGCGGATACCGTCACCATCGCCGCCATCGAGGCGCGCGTCCCTACGCTCGTCGGAGCGCGCACCCTGATCGAAAGGTTCCAGGCCATGGTCCGTCAGAAGGTTGTTGCCGAACTCGAACCATGGATCGCCGCCGCCGGCGCGGGTCTGATCGCATCCTTTGCCTGTGGCATCCTCAAAGACAAAGCTGCGGTCTGCGCGGCAATTACCGAGCCTTGGTCGAACGGCCAGACCGAGGGACAGATCACAAAGCTCAAGCTGGTGAAACGCCAGATGTATGGACGGGCGAAAATCGACCTACTGCAAGCCCGACTGATCGGCATCGCTTAACCGCAGGGCTTCATCATCGGATTTGCGTCAGAGCCCCTTTTGCACGCCGATCCGGGGTCCCAATCCAATGCCGATTGACACGCTAGTCGGGCCTATGACTTTGCCGGCCTCTGTAAGCCGATCGACATGCCATCTGATTGTCTTTCCGTGAATTATGTGTCTTGCGAGCCTCGCCCTGAGGCCACACGGCCCCAATGCCGAACCCCAGTAAAGGTAGTGCCCCGGAGAAAGTTGTTTTTTTGGTTTGCCGCGGATCGAAATGGTCAATGTCTTGCCGATATCGGCGGCCGGAAATGACATTTTGTCCACGTACGAAACTGTAAGGCTGCTCTGCCCGTTCACTCAAGAAGCAGCGCTACGGAATCTGAAAAGGAAGTCGACAATGGCCGAACCGCATGCAATCAACAAATGGCAGGATGGCATCAGTCTATTCCTCGCAGTTTGGCTCTACTTGTCACCATTTGTATTGGCGTTCGTACCCGGCGCCTTGGCTGCCGGCATGCCGGCAGCGGCCTGGAACGCCTGGATCGTCAGCGTCGTTATCGGCGTGTTCTCCGCCGCGGCGCTGTATAAGGCGTGGCCTATCGAGGAATGGATCAAGCTTATCTTCGGGGCTTGGCTATTCTTTTCGCCCTGGGCGCTCAGCTATGTCGGCGACAAAGTGATGACGTGGAACGCACTAACCGTTGGCGCACTGACCCTCATCCTGGCGATCTGGGAGCTGAAAACCATCCCGCGAATGGTCCAGCGCAACGTTTGAGCTTGAGATGCTCGAACGGGTATCAAAAAATTGACCTGCCCCCATCGCGCGCTGAAGATGTCACGCACTACGTCATCGCGAGGCCGAAGGGGTCGTCGAGGCCCAATGCCGACATAGCGCTATTCATGAAATTACAGGGTCTGGAACCCAGGCTACGGAATCACCGAATCGCTCAACAGCGCACAAAGCCCAATGAGTCCATAATCTATGAGAGGCGCGTTCAAGTGTAATTATTGTAATGGGGTCTTCTCTATTCCAGCCCCATCCCATTCTTGCGGTCTTGGTCGCACTGATACTCTTGCGCACGATGGTCAACTGGACGGCCCATGGCTGATATTGCGCAGAGAAAGCCGTATGTCCCTTGGGTGCACAACCAAGCGGCGGGTTACACACGGTGCAAATCCATCCAACAGTAATAGATCAGGGGAATGACAAACAGCGTTAGCGTCGTCGAGGCGAGCGCGCCGAAGATCAGCGAGATGGCAAGTCCGCCGAAGACAGGGTCCGAGACCATCACCGCCGAGCCGAGAATGATCGCCAGGGCCGTCAGCAGGATCGGGCGAAGACGCACCGCGCCCGCCTCCATCACGGCGTTCTCGAGCGAGAGCCCTTCGGCCCGGCGGGTAATGATGAAGTCGATGAGCAAGAGTGAATTGCGCACCACGACCCCGGCCAGTGCGATCACGCCGATCATCGAGGTCGCGGTGAAGGGCTGGCCCATCAGCCAATGACCGGGGAAGACGCCTATCAACGTAAGGGGGATTGCCCCCATCACCACCACCGGCATGAAGAACGAACGGTAATAGCCGACCAGCAGCAGATAGATCAGCAGCAGCGCAACGATGAAGGCAGCGCCGAGGTCGCGGAACACGTCCAGGGTGAGCCGCATCTCGCCCAGCCAGAATAGGCTATAGTGCGTAATGTCGTTGGGCTGGCTCGGCACAAAGCCGAGATTACCGACCTTCAGGTGCTGACCGTCGGCGAGCGGCAGACCGGACAGCCGCTGGGTAAGCGCGACCACGCCGTAGACCGGGCTCGAATGCAGCATGTGGCCGGTGACATAGACCACTGGATGCTGGTCGCGGGTGTAGATCGGCTGATCGGCATCGACACGTTCGATATGGGCGACGGAGCCGAGTGCGACCGGCTTTCCCTGCTGGTTCGGCAGGTAAATGTTGTCGAGCGCGCTTTCGCCGCTGCGCGCCGGGCGCGGCAGCCGCAGGATGATCGGTTCCGGCTCGCGCACATGCGGCGCGTGCACCGTGCCGACGGCCTCACCGGCGAAATAGGCCTGGACCGCGCTGGCCACCGTGCCCGGCGCAAAGCCGGCCATGGCGGCGGCCTTGGGATCGACCACAACTCGATATTCGGTCACCCGTCGGCTTACCGAATCATCGACATTGATCATGCCGTATTCGCGCGGATAGAACTTCTGTCTTATCTTCTCGGCCAGCCCGCGCAGCAGCCCATAGTCCGGCCCGTAGAGCGCCGACATCATCTGCGAGCGCACCGGCGGACCGGGCGGCGTTTCGAGCAGCTTGATGCGGGTCTGCGGGAAGGCCGCGAGCAGCGGCTTGAGCCTGGCGTAGAATTGTTGCGCGATCGCGTGCGAACCGATGCTGCGGTCGCGTTTGTTGAGCAGGTTGACGCGGATCTGCGCGAAATTGGTGCCGGCGCGGGCGGCATCGCCGCGCACCAGCGCCGCGAAATCCTCCGGCGCCGCTTCGCCCAGGAAGGTCTGGTAATTGGTCACATAGCGGTCGCGCGCGAGCACGCCGGCGACTTGGTCGGTTTCCCGCGCGGTTTCCTCCAGCGCGGTGCCGGCGGGCGCATCGATCTCGACCAGGAAGGTGTTGACGTTGTCGTCCGGCAGCATCTTCAGGCCAACGCCGAAGGCTGAGAGCGGGCCGTTGACACCGGACGGCCGCATAAACTGCCACATCGGCTGCACCATCACCACCAACAGCAGCATGAACACCCCGCCGAAAAAAAGCCGGCGCCGTTTGGGCCGGAACAGCAACGGCCGGAACAGGCGGAGATAGCTCTCCCGCAGCCGGTCGCGCGGCGCTTCGCCGCGCTCCTCCATGGTCGCATCCTCCGCTTCCGCCATCACACGCAGCGCCTTCCGGCGCAGCCAGCGATAGGCGACATACGGCACTACCGTGTAGGCGATGAACAGCGACGCCAGCATGGCGATCGGCGCGTTGAACGGGATCGGCCGCATGAACGGTCCCATCATTTTGGTGACGAAGGCCATGGGGATGAGCGCCAGGATCACCGCGAAGGTGGCGATGATGGTCGGCTTGCCAATCTCATCGGCGGCGACGACCATCAGCCGGCTGAAATTGCGTTGCCGATGGTGATGCAGATGGCGGTGGATATTCTCGATGACGACGATGCTGTCGTCGACCAGCAGGCCGAGCGAGAGGATGAGGGCGAACAGCGTGATGCGGTTGATGCTCTGGCCTGCCACCCAGCCGATGCCGAGCACGATAAAGAGGATGAGCGGGATCGATAGTGCCACCACCGACGCCTCGCGCCAGCCGAGGAAGGCGAGCAGGATCGCCACCACCGCTGCGATGGAAATGCCTAGATGCTCGATTAGCTTGTTGACCGCGGCGTTGGCGGTGGCGCCGTCATTGCGGGTCACGCTCAGCGTCATGCCTTGCGGCAGCGCCACCCGCTCGACGCGCTTGAGCTTGGCCAGCACCGCGTCCGCCACCGTGACGCCGTTGGTCCCCTTCTGGCGCGCGATGGCGATGGTCACCGCCGGTTCGGCAACTCCGGCGCGCGCGCCCTTGCCGGCTGCCGGGCCGAAGGCGAAGAAGGAGCGGACATCAGCATTGGCCGGCGCCGTCGTCACCGTGGCAACGTCGCGCAGGAAGATGGCGCGACCATTGCGGACGCCGACCACCACGTTGCCGACCGCGGCCGCGTCGCCCAGGTCGGCTGTTACCCGGATCGGATGCTCGCGGCCACGGTTGATCACGCTGCCGGCGGGTAGCGTCACGTTGGCGCCGCGGATAGCATTGGCTACCGTCGCCGGGCTCAGGCCGTAGCCGGCCAGTCGCGCCGGATCAAGCTCGACCCGCACCGCGCGGGCGGCCGCGCCCTGCACCGAGGTCTTGCCGACGCCGGGCACGTTGCGAAGCTGATCGAGCGCGTGCAGCGCAACGCTGCGCAGCGTATCGGGTGTGGCGTCGGCCGAGCTCAGCGTCAGCGTCACGATCGGCACGTCGTAGAGGCTGAGCAGCTGCACCAGCGGCGGGGCGGTGCCGGGGGGAATGCGATCGAGGTTGCTGTTGACCTGGTTGTAGACCTTGACCAGGCTGCGTTCCTCGTCCTCGCCGACCTTGAAGCGCACCGTGACCAACGCGACGTCGTCGCGTGCCATGCCGTAGGTGTGATCCACCCCGGAGATGGAGCCCATTAGTCCTTCGAGCGGGCGCACCACCGTATTCAGCATCTCACGCGCGCTGCTGCCCGGCCGCTCCACCGTGATGTTGACCACCGGAACAATGATGTCCGGATTGTAGGTGCGCGGCGTGAAGAAGATGGCGAGCAGCCCGAACAGGCTGGTCGCCAGCATAATCAACGGCGTCAGCTTGGAATGCAGGAAGGCGTGGGCGAACTTGCCCGCGATATTGAGCTTTGGTCGTGCACCGGAATTAGCCACGGGTCGTTCCCGACCCGCTGGCAACGGGAGCGACGTTTGTCGGGGTAACCGGGCTGTCGTTGACGAGTCCCGGCCGCGGGGCAGTGACAACCATCTCACCTGCCGTCAACCCGGCAACGATCGCCACCTGGCCATCCTGGCGCTGGCCGGTGCGGACGAGGCGAAAATGCGCGTGGTGGCGATGATCCACCACAAAGACCCCAAGCAGACCGGCGCGGCGCACCAGCGCGGTGGCCGGCACCGCCACCATCGGAAACCGGCCGAGGCGCAAGCGCACGTCGGCATAGGCGCCGTAAGGCGCGCGCGCGGGGCCGCGCAGATGCAGCTCGATCAGGTGGGTGCGGGTATTGGGATCGGCGCTGGCGTCGGCCAGGGTTATGGTCGCCGGCCAGGTTTTGCCGTTGATCGCGACATCGGCCCGGTCGCCGACTTTGAGCGCGCCATAGATCGCCGGTCCGACGTGGGCGCGGATCTCCGGCGTATCGCCGGCGATCACGAAGAGCGCAGCGCCGGGAGCGGCGAAATCGCCGGTCTTGACGTTCTTTTCCGCGATGGTGCCGGCGAAGGGCGCGCGGATTTCCGCATAATTGAGATTGCTCTTGGCGGTTGTCAGCGCCGATTTCGCAGCAGCAAGCTGCGCCTTGGCGGCCAGGAAGCCGCGGTGCATGGCATCATATTGCTGCGCCGAGGTGACATGCGTGCGATAGAGGGCCGCGTAGCGCTGCTCGTTCGCGGCGGCCTCGTTGTAGCTCGCCTGCGCGGTGGCGAGATTAGCCTGCGCCTGCGCCAGTTGATCGCGGGCGTCGGCGATACCGACATCAGCTAAGAGCGCGCCCTGCGCCACATGGGTGCCGGCGACGACATTAACCCGGGTAACCCGGCCGCCGGCGCGCGAGGCAAGTTTCGCCGCCTCTACGGCGCTGACCGTGGCCGGTACATTGACTAGCCGCGGCCATTTAACGTGCGCTGCTGCAACCACGCGGGTCGGAGGTGCTATCGTCGCCTCGGTCGACACGCTCTCCGCGTTCTTATCCTGACAGGCCCCGAGCAGTACGCCGGTAAGGCCAAGAACCAGAATCGACATCAGACCGATGAAACTGCGGTGCATTTGTGGGCCCTTTCACCTATCCGTCGGTCGGCTTCGGCCGTGGCTGTTGCGGCCGCAATACACATCGTGCAGGACTTCGATGACCTCGCGCGGCCCGTTGTCGGCGAGCGCGTAGTAGACCGATTGCCCCTCGCGCCGTGCGCGTACCAGACCGTCGCCGCGCAGCTTGGCCAAATGCTGACTGAGCGCCGATTGCCGGAGTCCGACCAGTCGTTCGAGAGCACCGGCCGACTTCTCGCCGGCGAGCAGATGGCACAGGATCATCAGCCGCCGGCTATGCCCCATCGCCTTCAGCAATACCGCTGCGTTATCGGCCTGAGGTTCGATCTCCAAGATATTCATATTCACGAATTAGAATTCTCTAATATATTTTCAAGGCAAGCGGCCTCAATCGCCTTGCGTCGACTGGATTAAATTTTCGCAAGCTTGTTGGCTTTTGACTTTCTGGGCGCTGTATGCAGTCGACGCAGATTCCGTCGGCGACGACGAGTCATCGGTAGGCCCATGCCGGCGCGACATTGGTTCGGCTCTTGAACGTCCGCTCGCTCGCCATTAGCTCTCAAACAGCTCTCATTGCCGTAATTCAATGCGCAAAATGGATCGCCTCATCATGCTGCCATTCGATCTTAATTTCCTGGTTTATGAGATTTCAGTCTGGTTCCTCCCGGTCATTATCGCCGTCACGTTCCATGAAGTGGCGCATGGCTTTGCCGCAAAGCTGTTGGGAGACAATCTTGCCTGGCGCCTTGGCCGTGTCAGCCTCAATCCGATGAAGCACGTCGATCCCCTCGGAACGATTGTCCTACCAGCGCTTTTGCTGTTGTTTCGTGCACCCTTCCTGTTCGGTTACGCCAAACCAGTTCCGGTCAATTTTCGCGCGCTACAACCCCAGCGCCTCGGCATGGTCCTGGTGGCGGCGGCCGGCCCAATCATGAATTTGCTGCTAGCTACGCTGGCCGCCTTGGCTTTCCACCTCGTCGCCTATTTTCCGGCGACGACAGCGCAGTGGCTCGTGCAAAACCTCAAGAACGCGATCCTCATAAATGTCGTGCTTGCCGTTTTCAATCTGCTGCCGATACCGCCACTCGACGGTGGTCGCATCGCCGTCGGTCTACTTCCAAAAGCCCTGGGCAACCACCTGTCGCGTGTCGAGCCCTACGGACTGCTGCTTGTGATCGCCCTCTTCTTCATTCTGCCTTTACTCGGCGCGCAACTCGGTTTCAATCTTGATTTCATTTCTCAGCTCGTTGCGCAATCGTCCAATTCGATTATCGGCGTCGTATTGCATCTCACCAGAAATGGTTGATGCGGCCCGTTTAAATCAATAAGTCTTGTTCATTGTGTCCGCCATTGCGGGAGCGCCTTGTGAAGCGCGCCAACCCGCGCCATTTACGTCAAGCGCTGAAAAGATGTTGAGCACTCAAATGATTGCCGGGCTCCCATGCATTCCACGTTGCAGCCTTATCGCTGATCGTCGTGTTCACCTCTCCCTATTTCTCCATTTGGGCAAGAATCGGTGCCAGCCCGTGATCTGGAAGATGATGCATGATCTGCCAGTGTCCCGCTTTATCTTGGTAAAGCAGCGTGGGAGTTGCCTCCTCACCGCTGCGCGACAGCAGTCGATTATTGGCGTGGATAGCCTGCTTGATCGCCGGCGGTATGACTTTGGCCGACTTGATACCGCCTTCCTCGTGGGTGACATCGAACATCGTTTCGTCGCTGGCCAGGGCCTGCGCACGGCCCGGCCGCATGAGAATGGCGGCAGCCTTGGGAAGACTGCTCGGCTTGAGAAAGCCGACCATGACAACCCTCAGGCGAAGCGTCCCGGCCCGGATCGGAGGCTGTGCCTGCAGGTAGAGTTCGTGACAGAAGATGCAGTTGGGATCGACGAAAACCGTAATTTCGGGCCCCTTCGATCCGACCGTGAATGTGTCCAGCCCGCTGACTGCCTTGGCAACGGCAGGAGGCTTGATTGGCTTCGACACGAGGCCCATGCGGATCGCCATTTGTTTCGTAAGATCTTCACCCTTGGCGCCCCGGACG
Organism: Pseudomonadota bacterium; assembly: GCA_021813195.1. The sequence goes on along the minus strand of JAKALI010000038.1, from coordinate 5,857 downwards.
TCGCCGACCGCAACGGCGGAATCATTGCCGACAATCCACACGATGCCTTTGCGACCACCGGTCGAGATCAGCGCCGCCGTCAGTCCCACGGGACCGGGTCGGGTCTGCAGAATGGTGACCGCGCCGTTTAGGTGTAGGGCCTTTTGTAAGAATTTCGGCGAGATGGCCGGGGCGGCCACGGCCGGGGCGGCCTGCAGCGGCACAAGCAGCATTGCGGTCGAAAGCAAAGGCAGCAGAGAACGCATTTTCATCATTGATTGTCCTGTCTTACAATTCATAGACGCGCTGCCTCATGATCGGGGAGCGCTCTCGTCCGAGTCGCACGGAAACATAATCAAGCATCACGCATCCGCTAGCTGTCCCAAGCTCGAAATCGTGGCTTGCCACTTACTCGGTTTACGGCGGACGGCAGACGCCAGCGGACAGATGTCGGGCTGATAGTGCACTCCGGAACCAAACCTCGTTCTCAGAGTTAGGCAGTCATCGTTCCATTTACGGAACTGAGCGCCCTTGTGCTGCGCTAGGGGCAGTGTTGCCTGTTCCGTTATGCGAGACCGACCGGATCGAGTCGGTTTTGACCCAGGCGTTCAGGGAGGAAAAGGTCATGCCCAAAATCGTAACATCTTCTATGTCGCGGGCTCTTGCAGGCGCGGCGACCTTGATGCTTGCTTGTAGCGGCGTCGCAACGGCGGCGCCGAAACCGCCTTCGGTCATCACGATCGGCACATTGTATTCAGGCAGCGGCACCTTCGCAGTTTCTTCGCAAGGTCAGTACCACGGGCTGCAGTACTGGGCCAAAACCGCCAACAAAAACGGTGGCGTAATGGTGTCAGCTTTCCACAAGAAAATCCCGGTCAAGATCGTATCCTATAACGACCGTAGCTCCACCTCGACGGCAGCAACGCTTTACAATCAACTCATCACCCAGAACAAAGTCGATGTGCTGGTCGCCGATTTCGGCTCGGTCTTAACATCAGTCGGTGTGCCAATTGCCGCCGAACATCACCAACTCCTCATCGATCCAACCGGATCGAGCACGACCTTTTTCACCAAGAAAACCGACTACTTGGCGGATGTCAGCATTCCAAACTCCGGCATTTGGCCCGTTCCCCTTGGCAAATTCCTGCTGCACAAACACATCAAACGGATTGCCATCCTTTACGACGCCAATGATTTCGATGCCTCGCAGGCCAAAACGCTCAAGTCCATTCTCGTCAAGGGAGGTGTGACGCCCGTCTATTTCGATTCCGTCCCGACATCGGAATCGAACTACCTCGTGCTCCTACACACAATCGCGGCGAAGAACCCCGATGCAGTCATAGAACTCGGATATCTTGATAATGATATCGCCTTCCTACACGCATTGTCGAACAGCGGCTTGCACTTCAAAATGACATTCACGATTTTCCCCGGTCAACTCGAAACACTTCTCACCAAGAACGTCGGCAAAAAAATACTCGACTACACCTACACCTATCCGACACCGCCGCTAGTCAAATATCCCAATGTAACCTACGGGCCGAATACGGCGCAGTTCGTCAAGGAGTGGAGCGCCGCCCACAATGGAACATCGCCGAACTTCCTCAACGCCGCAGGTTACAATACCGGGCTTGTCGTCCAGGACATGCTGACAACAGCGAAGAAATTTAACCAAAAGAGTTTCCACCAGGCTCTGATGGCGATGTCTGGAAAAACCACCACAGTGCTTGGCAAGTTCAAGATCAATGCCAATGGCGCGCAAGAAGGCGAACTCTTGCCCGTCGCTCAGCTTGTTCCCAAGAACGGCCACACCAAAATCGTCGTTGTCTACCCCCCAAACAAGGCGACCGGCAAGCCGGATTACCCGGCGCCGGCGTCGTGACGCGAGACCCAATCAAGCAGTCAGATGCTCCTGACTGCTTGATTTAACTGCACCCGAGGGTCTCGCCATGGCGCTCCTTGAATATGCGTTGGTCGGGGGCGTGCTCTACGGCATTTTCTACAGCTTGGTCGCGGTCGGCCTCAATCTCGTATTCGGCGTCATGCGCATGATCAATCTAGCACATGGCGAGTTTATCATGCTCGGCGGCTTTGGCGCCTATGTCGTCTACCAAGACCTGAACATCAATCCGGCCCTCGGCGTTCCGCTCGCCATCGTGGGCGCAGCCGCGATCGGTTATCCGCTCTATCACGCGGTCGTTCCCCGCCTGCAGCGCAGTCGGGATCCGGAAATGTTCTCGTTCATTCTATTTTTCGGGCTGGCGCAGATGATCGAGGCCATCGCGATCCTGGTGTTCGGCGCCGACCAGCGCTCGCTGCCGGGTGACGCGTTCGGTGCGGGCAGTATCGGTGTTCTTGGGCAGGCATTCCCCGACAGCTGGTGGGTCGCGGCTGGCGTGAGCGTCGTGTGCATTCTGGGATTGTATCTCTATCTGACGCACACGAAGCTCGGCTTTGCCACACGCGCCATCATGACCAATCGCGAGGAGGCATTAGCGACTGGCATCGACGTCGACCGCGTTTCAACGATCGCGCTGATTATCGGGCTGGCGCTTGCCGGCGTCGGGGGTGTGTTCGTGCCTTATATGCTCGGCTCAATCGATCCCAGCATCGGCACCGGCCTTACCACCTCTTCATTCGCCATCATTATTATTGGCTCGCTCGGCCGACCGCTTGGGACGGTTGTGGGCGGGCTCGTGTTCGGGCTCGGCAGTATGCTCATGCAAACCTATCTTTCCTCTTGGTCCAACCTCGTGCCTTACGCCCTCCTCGTCATCATCGTACTCGTCCGTCCATCCGGCCTGTTCGGGCGAACCGTGCGGCAGGCTTAGTTCCATGTTCACCAAGTCACAGCTGAGCGGCGCGGCAATACTCGGCTTACTCGCCGCCGTTTTTCTCGTCACGCCACATCTCTACTCCAATGAATCGCTGCTCTTCACAATGATGACTTTTATAGCGCTCGCACAAGGTCTCAACTTGCTTTACGGTTTTACGGGCTATTTGCCCTTCGGTTACGTCGGCTTCTTCGGCGCCGGCGCTTATGGCACGTCCCTGTTGG
>JAKALI010000038.1:0-2810 GCA_021813195.1 Pseudomonadota bacterium | reverse complement strand
TTTCTGCCATTCCAGCGGTCTTCGGCGGCGGCTTAACAGCGGTGGCAGCGGCGTTGGTACTCAGCCCCCTTTTGCGGTTGTCCGGTGCTTATTTCGCAATTGCCAGTCTGGCTGCCTCTCAGATCCTTTATCTAGTCGTCGCCAACCCAGCGCTTTCCGATATCACGGGTGGGCCATACGGCCTCAACATCCAGGAAATATTCGATCCGAACGAGTCTTATCTTGCCACATTATCGATCATGCTGTTGGCCTGCGCTGTGACAATTTATTTCCGCAACTCACGTTTCGGGCTCGCCCTGCGCGCAATGACGCAGAACTATGTGAGCGCTCAGATGGCGGGCATCAACATCCTGCGCGCGCGCCTCATCGTCTGGCTCGCCTCGGCTGCCGTCGCGGGGCTAACCGGCGGCAGCTATGCTTGGAATATTTCGGTCTATTATCCCGAGGCGGTGTTCGGTTTGCAGATCAGCGTCTTCGCTATCGTCTTCGCTCTGTTCGGCGGCATCGGCACGGTCATCGGCCCGATTCTCGGCGCCTCGATCCTGTACGCGCTCTACAATGCCATCGGCATCTCGGTGCCGCAGTACTTCGAACTGATCTACGGTTTTCTGATCGTCCTGCTCGTGCTGTTCCTTCCGGACGGCATACTATCGCTTCTACCCCGGAGGTCGATCCGTGGCTTGTGAGGCGCTCCTCGATCTCCGCAATCTCAACAAGAGTTTTCATGGCCTCCGTGCGGTTGACAATGTGAGTTTCACGATTCAACCCGGCGAGATCGTGGGCCTCGTCGGTCCCAATGGATCCGGCAAGACCACAGTCATCAACCTCATCTCGGGCATCATTCCTGCGGATTCCGGTCAAATCCTTTTCAACGGCCGCCCAATCGGACGGTTGGCCGCGTTCCGTCGCGTGCAACTCGGCGTCAATCGCAGCTTTCAGGTGCCGATGCCCTTCCGCGATATGACTGTGGCCGAGAACATCAATGTGGCGTTCGAATTCGGCGGCCGACGCAGTGTCGATCCAGAGTTGATCCTCGAGGAGTTGGGCTTTGCTGCGCAACGGGAAAAGTTGGCCGGCTCACTTACGGCGAACCAACAGAAAATGCTGGATCTTGGCCGCGCGCTTGCGACCAATCCTAGACTTTTGCTTATTGACGAGATTGGCGCGGGACTCAATCCGTCAGAACTTGCGACCGTCGCCGAGCTCTTGAGGCGAATAGCTGCACGCGGTATCGCCCTCCTGGTCGTCGAACATCTTCTCAATTTCCTCAACCGTATCTGCAATCATGTAATCGTTCTCAACGCTGGAGCAAAGCTGTTCGAAGGCACGCTCAAAGAGGCTTCCGCCGACCGCAAAGTGGTTGCCGCTTTTCTCGGAGACTAGAATGGCACTCCTAAAGCTCAAGGGGATTGAGGCGGGTTACGGTCAGGTGCAGATCCTTTGGGGCATCGACCTCGATGTGGCCGCGGGCGAGATCGCGCTCCTGCTCGGCGCCAACGGCGTCGGCAAGACGACGACACTGCGCACCATAATTGGTTTGCTGCCGTGCTGGCATGGCGAAATCCTGTTCGAGGGCGAACCGCTTCAAAAACTAAAGCCGTCAGAGCGCATCCGGCGAGGTATCGGTTACATGTCCGAAATCGGGGTCTTTCCAGATCTTTCGATTTTGGAGAACATCCGGTTGGGCGGATATTTCCTCGACAACGCTGAGGTCCGACGGCGCTACGAACGGCTCTTCACGGTGTTTCCCGATCTCGCCGAACGCCGCAACGACATGGCAGCGAGCTTGTCCGGCGGCCAGCGCAAAATGCTCGGTATCGCCAAGGCCCTGATCTCCGAACCAAGACTCTTGCTGATGGATGAGCCATCTTCGGGCCTCGCTCCGGTGTTTGTGCGGCAGGTAATCGACACATTGAAAAGCGCCGTCACAGGGGGAACGGCCCTACTCATCGCCGAGCAGAATGTCGCTTTTCTTGAATTTGCCGACCGTGGCTTTCTTATAGAGGGTGGCCGCGTGCGGCAATCCGGCGGGCCAGCCGAGCTCATCGAGAGTGATGCTGTCAAATCGGCATATTTCGGCCTCGAACAGACCCCGTAGCAGTTGAGGGCTGCACGCCACCGAGGAATTTGACACATCTGATTTGATTCAAGCATCCACAAAACTCAGCGTTCGGATTGTCCTTAGCAAACCAAGTTTTAATGACGCGTCCATCCTCTTGTAACCTGTGATTCGTCTAGGGTGAGTGGTGGAGTGAAAACGCAATGTCGCGACGACGGATGGATTCTGGCGAGGGCTGATCGCGCATTATACGAGTACTGATTACCAGAGAGACGCCCCATGGATTATCAAAGCGCTGAAAATCAAGCTGTCCAGTTGCAAACCCAAGCGGATCAAGTTGCCCAAGGCGTCAAAGGGCTTGCTGACAAACTACAAACGAAAATCACTGATCCCGCACTGGCGCGGGAACTAACGCTTGACCTGCGAGAGGCGGCGCTTGCCATCCAGAAGCAGAATCAATCGACTCTGATGCTGGTGGAACAAATGGCGCAATATATCCAGGCTCTCGAGACACATGTGAACTCTGTTCCGCAGCCTGGGTTCCAGACCCGCGGTTGGACCAATCAACCTTATGGTGGCGGCGGCGGGTTCATGAATAACGTAGTGTCAGGACTGGGCCTCGGTGCCGGCTTCGGGCTAGCAAGCGACCTGGTGGGTGGCATCTTCAACGCGCTATAGCGGCAGGCCAGGTTTTTCGATATCTCGTTTGAAACTTCGAAATCTAAATCAGTGTTTAAACTGAATACCGATT
>JAKALI010000654.1 GCA_021813195.1 Pseudomonadota bacterium | reverse complement strand
TTCAGACGCACGGGCGCACTCTCGTGCTCGTCCCGCAGAGCACAGCCTTCGTTGTCTTGCCCATCCAACTGACGAGGAGCCGGGGAACGCACATGTACGAATTCAAGGAGGAGACGCGCAGCCTCGTAGATCTGGTCCGTCGCCTGGTCCAACAATTCCAGGCGCCGCTCGAAACGCGCGTACTCCGAGGAGAAAAGCTGACGCGAAAGGACTACGCCCCGGGCGTTGATGCAGCCCGCAAGGCGGGATTGTGGGGCTTGCGTGGCCCGGCCGAGTTCGGCGGCGCCAATCTGTCGTTGGTGGATACGCTCGCTATCACCGAAGAAAATTTCAAGTGCCTGGTCCCGATCCGGTTCGGCGGGAGCGCGATGCCGTCCCTGTACACGCTCCGGGGCGAGCAAAAGGCGCGTTACCTCGACCCGGTCATCGCGGGCTCTAAGACACTGTGCTTCGCGCAGACCGAGCCGAGCGGTGGCGCTGATCCGGCGCGCGCGGTCTCGACCCACGCAAAGCGCGACGGCGACGATTGGGTAATCAACGGGTCAAAAATCTGGATCAGCAGATTCGAAGACGCTGATCTGGTGTTCGTTCTTGCGCGCACAGAAAAGGCGAAGGGCGCCGCAGGCATCTCGATGTTTGCGGTCGAGAAAGACAACCCAGGGATGAGCGCGCGCAAAGTCCCAATGCTCGGCGGTTTCGAGACGCATCAGCTGATCTTCGACAATTGTCGCGTCGACGCGCTGTCGATCATCGGTCTCGAGGGCACAGGCTTCAAAGGTGCCCAGCAGGCCCTGTCGGCTGCGAGATTCGATGTCGGCGCGCGGGCTCTGGGTATCGCGCAGCGCTGTTACGACATGATGGTCGAACATGCGAAGCAGCGCATCGTGTTCGAAGGGCCTCTCAGCGAGAAGCAGGCGATACAGTCCATGATCGTCGACTCCTGGATCGAGATCCAGCAGCACCGGCTGATGATGTACGTGTGCGCCGAGAAAGCCGATCGCGGCGAAGATACACGCGTGGAAGCCGGCATGGTGAAGATGACGTGCACCGAGATGGTTGGCCGCGTCATCGACCGGGCTATCCAGATTCACGGCGCGGCCGGTTGCACATACGAAAACCCGCTCGCCCACTGGTACGACAACCAGCGTCTTGCCCGCATCTACGAAGGGCCGACCGAACTTCACAAGTACCGCGTGATCGCGCGGCGTCTCCTGGCCTGAGCCTGCACACTTTCGAGCCGACGAGGACATCTCCATGCAGACCGATCAAGCACCGGGCGCGTCGTCGCCCGAACCGATAGCGGCGACACTCGAGGATTGGGCGCGTCTCAAGCCGGACGACATCGCAGTGGTCGAGGGCGACCGCTCGATGACCTTTGCGCAGTGGAACCGAGCCGCTGACCGTCTTGCGACGGAGTTGCAGGCCCGCGGCCTGGGCGTTGGCGACATTGTCGTCGTTCGCACCCAGATTCGTCTCGAATGGTCGGTGATCGCATCCGCGCTCGCCAAACTCGGCTGCTCGCTGCTGGGCATGAACTGGCGCCTTACGCCGGCTGAGACGCGCCATGTGCTGAACAACAGTCGCGCCTCGGCGATCATTTGCGACGATCCGGATCCGACAAACTTGCTGGCGGCCTTCGAAGGTCAGTCGCTCAAGGCGGCCGTATCGCTGGATGTTGCTGCAGCCGGCTTCGAAGAATATCAGGCCCTGGTCGCGCGCGAAGGTTCGTCGTTCCTGTCCACGGGCGACCCGCCGCTTGTGATCTACACGTCTGGCACTACAGGCTTGCCGAAGGGCGTTGTGATCAACCGTCCGACAGATCAGCGCTCCGTCGAGTATTACACCGACGTACGCCGCAGGCGCGTCGCGGGCCCTGACGCCGTCTTCCTCGTGACGATGCCAATGCACCACGGCTCCGGGCCCAACCAGATGTGGGCGGCGCAACGGTCCGGCTGCAAAGCCGTGATCCTGCGCCGCTTCGACCCGCTCGGAGTGCTGGAGGCGATTCAGACACACAAGGTCACGCATTGGACCGGCGTGCCGACGATGTACAAGCGCCTTGCAGCTTTGCCGGCCGGTACGCTTGCACAATACGACCTGTCCAGCATCAGAGATCTCGGCGTCGGGGCTGCGCCCGTATCTGACGGACTCAAGAGCTGGATCATCGACAACCTCGGCGATTGCCTGGCGGAAGGCTACGGATCCACCGAGACCGGCATGATCACGGAGATGCTTCCTGACATGCAGAGGGTCAAGCCGGGGTCGAGTGGAAAGCCCTACCGGCATGTGCATATCGAGATCCGCGACGAAGACGGACGGGCTTTGCCGACCGGAGAGACCGGAGAAATCTGGGTCAACACGCCGGCAGTGATTACGAACTATCTGAACGCGCCCAAGCTCAGCATTGACACTCTGGACGAGCGCGGATTCTTCAGAACGGGCGATGTGGGCCGCCTAGATGGCGACGGCTACCTCTTCATCAGCGATCGCGCCAAGGACATGATCATCGCCGGCGGCGTCAACATTTACCCCGCCGAGATCGAGCACGCGCTCCAGACGCACCCGGCGGTAGCCGACGCCGCGGTGATCGGCATACCGGACGACGAGTTCGGGGAGCGCGTGATTGCCTTTTGCGAGCTCAAGTCTGGCCTCCTGGCGAGCGAAGCTGAACTGCTCACGCACTGCGCCAGCATACTCGCATCCTACAAGCGTCCCAAGACCATCAGCATCGTCGAAGAGCTTCCGCGAAACACGGTTGGGAAACTGCTCAAGCGCGACCTGCGCGCGCCATTCTGGAAGAACAAGGAGAGACAAGTATGAACGACCTGTTGAGCCTGAAAGGCCGAGTTGCGCTTGTCACCGGCGCCGGCCAGGGCGTTGGACGCCAGATCGCGTTGCACATGGCGCAATACGAAGCAGACGGCATCGTCGTCAACGACTTCTTTCTGGATCGCGCTCAATCCGTGGTGGACGAAATCACGGCGGGTGGCGGCCGTGCGATCGCGGTGCAGGCGGACGTAACCAGCAACGACAGCGTCAAGGCGATGTTTGCAAAGGCGGTCGCCGCCTATGGGCGTGTCGATGTGCTCGTCAACAATGCCGGCAACGCCGGCGCGACGCCGTCCGCCGACGCTCGCAAGCCGTTCTGGGAAACCGGCCCGGAGGCCTGGAACAGCTTCATCGGCGTGAATTTCTATGGCGTCATCCACGCCACTGCGGCGGCGATCCCGGGCATGATTGAGCGCAAGTCCGGCCGGATCATCACAATCATTTCGGATGCAGGCCGCGTCGGCGAAAGCAACCTCGAAGTGTACTCCGGCGCGAAAGCCGGCGCCGCCGGTTTCATGCGCGGCGTCGCTCGCGCAATGGGTCGCTACGGCGTGACTGCGAATTGCGTAGCGATCGCCGCGACCGCTACGCCAGC
>JAKALI010000653.1 GCA_021813195.1 Pseudomonadota bacterium | reverse complement strand
GCCTACTCGATGCGTTTGCGGACGCGCTGGCTGATCGCATAGCTGTAGTTTGCGGAAATCAGCACGGCGATTTCATCTCGCGCGCCGGCTTTGGCGAGCAACATGGCGCTTAGCTGTCAAATCCCAATCGGCGGCTGACTTTGGCCGTCCGAAGAGGTAGCCTTGCATCAGCGTCACCGAACTCGCCTGGAGAACCCTGAACTGCTCTTCCGTTTCGACGCCTTCTGCTGTTGTAATGATATCGAAGCCTCGCGCCAACGACGTGGTTGCGGATATGATTGCGGCGCACCCCTGATGGTTTGTCACGTCTGCGATAAATGATTTATCTATCTTGAGCTTGTCGAACGGAAACATCTTCAGGTAACTCAACGACGAATATCCAGTCCCGAAATCGTCCAGCGCGATTGACGCGCCGAGCATATGCAATTGATGCAGAACGTCGAGATTGGCGTCACTGTCATCAAGCAGAGCGGATTCGGTGATTTCAAGTTCCAGCCGTTTGGCTGGTAATCCGGACTCTTCGAGTGCTCGCTCAACGATTTTTGGAAAGTCGCCCTGCGCAATCTGCAAGGAAGATACGTTCACGCACAATGTAACCGTGTCAGGCCAGCCAACCGCGTCGGCGCAGGCGCGACGCAGAACCCACTCGCCTAATCGAGCAATAAGGCCCCGCTCTTCCGCCAGTGGCACAAATACCTCGGGCGAGATCATGCCACGCTCCGGATGCGACCAGCGGAGGAGCGCTTCCATAGCGACGATCTCCCGTGTTTTTGCCAACACTATGGGCTGATAATGAAGCTCCAGCGTTTGCATGTCGACGGCAGCGCCGAGTTCGATCGCGAGTTTGCTCCTCTCCATGAACTCTTTTTCGAGCTCATCTGTGAAGAATCGATACTGGTTCCGTCCGTCGTGTTTTGCACGATATAGAGCCAGGTCGGCTCGACGCATGACCCGTTGCACATCTATTTCGGCGGTGTCGATCATCTCGATGCCGATGCTGGAGCCGATCGTAATCTCCAGTTCGTCGATCCTGTATGGTCTGCAGAGCTCGTTTATCAGGCGCGTCGCAAGCTCTATCGCGTCCGCTTCGCCGGCGTCTTTGCACCGGAGAAGAATTGCGAACTCATCTCCGCCAAGTCGAGCCGCAAACGACGACGATGCGACGGAGGTAAGACGGTGCCCAACCTCCCGCAGGAGTTCGTCGCCGATCCCGTGGCCGTATGTGTCGTTGACCGTCTTGAATTCATCCAGATCAATTAACATTACGGCGAGCCGAGCCTCAGCCGATTCTGCTCTCAACGCTGGATCGACAAGCCGACCAAGAAAGCTCGTGCGGTTTGCGAGCCCGGTTAGGCCGTCATGCAGCGCCATGTGCGAGATCCGTGCTTCACGGTCGCACAATCGGCTGCGCGAAAGAATCAGACTGTTGATGTGAGAAACGAGCGCACGGAGAAGCAGGCTGAAGACGATGAACGTCAGAATGCTTCCGATCCCGATTACCATCGCGCGTCTGCGCCAAAGCGCGAGTGTTGCGTCCTCCGTTATCGCCATATTGACGACCAACGAATAGCGAGCGACCGGGCGCACCGCTACATATTTAGGGTGGTCATCCAAGTAGCCAGGCGACCTATATACCCCTCCGCGGTCGACCAGGTCGTACCAAGCTTCATCCTCCGGCGGGATCGAGCCTGCTCGGAGTATCTTGTTGGGCCTGCGCATGATGATCACGCCGTCGCGTCGTAGCAGCATGAACGACTGACCTTCGACCGCCTCCAGCGCATGCCGGGTCTGCACGAAAACCTCCGGGTGGACGCCGATCAAGGCGACGCCCAGAAATTGGCCACGCGGCGTCTCGAGACGCCGGCTGAAGTAGACCATCGTCCTTCCGGTCGCATGATCGACGTAAGGCGCGCTGATAAATAGTTCGCTCGCGGCCAGTTGACGCGAATGCCGAAAGTCGTCCCCATCCGACAGATCAATGGCCGGGTGAGGGTAGCTTCTCGTCGACGCGACGATGCGACCATCTGCGTTCGTGACCTCGATAACGTCGGCCTGTGGTAGTTTGCCAAGACGATCAGCGAGAAAATCATAATACCCGCGCGCGCCGACCTGCGCGAGGAACCCGTCATTTTCGCGTCGATCGATCGCCTTGACCACCTCCTCGAGCGACAAGTCGATCGCTTGCGCTGCATTTGATACTTGTTCAGCAATGATCGTCGCTGTGTTGCCAATTTCTCTCGTTTGATCCTCGATTGCGTCGTTTCGTGCCTGCCAGATGTAAAAGCCAATTGCCATGGCCGAGGCGATCATCATTGCGATAGTCAGCGAGATGATGCGTGGGAAGATGTTGTTTCTGAGCATGTGTGAGCGCACGAAAGCCGATTTGGAGTTGGTACAGCACCATCCGCGCGGCAATGTCACGACAGCAGCCTAATTATGGGTAAACTGTTGATATCGATCGTAATTTTGACCTTTATCAAAAACTCTGAAAGGAGGCCCTCGTTCTTGCATTAGTGTAGGCCCAACGGACGCTCCGCCGCCGTTTTTCTGGATTCCGCAAACCGATAGTGATCCAGGCATTGCAGGCATGGACCTCGCGGCGCGTGACGAAACGTCGCACAAAACCGGCTGCTGCCAAGGGCTCGATATCGCTTGCAGAGGAATGCCAGACTCTGAAAGCCGGCTTCGAATAGCTCCGTGGCCCCATGTGGCCACTAATCGCATATTGCACGCGACGACCCGCGTGCGTCGCCAGTAGTTTCGGCCGGCGGCAAAATCGACGGGATTGACAGCGCTTCCTTGCTCATCTTATCCAAGAGCATCCAGTATCCCGGAACACGGTGAAATTCCGTGGCGGTCCCGCCGCTGTAATCGGGGACGTCGGCTGCATGGCGAAAAGCCAGCCACTGGCGGAGATCACTCCGCTGGTAAGGCGTAGTCCGACGGACGATCCGAGAGCCAGAAGACCTGCTGGATTGTGTTTGCGAGGGGCGAAATCCGATGGAAAGGGTTTCGGTGAGGCGCCATGCCCACCGACGCCCTTCATGTACATCGGAGAATGTCATGAAGCATACCATCGACACGAAGCCGCCGGCCCCGGTCAAACCTCGGCCGGACGTCATCGCCATCCGCAAGACCTGCGACGCCGAAGGCACGGGTTTGTCGCATTACGTCCTCATGGACAAGCAGGTGAAACGGTGACGGTGTTGACGCATCCCTCGTCGGTGGGGGGCCTCGCAAGAGGCTCCCTGTCCTCGCTCCAGCCGTTCGATGTGCGTGCGACCGATGACCGTCGGATCGGCGCGGTCGCGATCGCAGGTCACGCAGATATTGACCGGCGCCCATGATCCCTTCGAGCTTGAGCTGGCTGCAGACGCCGCGCTTGTCTTCCGGGAAGATGAGCGCTGCTTCGGCGTGCGCCTTCAGG
>JAKALI010000652.1 GCA_021813195.1 Pseudomonadota bacterium | reverse complement strand
TCCGGCCATTTCGCCACGCTCTTGCGCGCCACCGTGCGCACCATGCTGCCCGAGCACGACGTCTTCATCACCGACTGGCACAATGCGCGCGACGTCGACGCCAAAGCGGGCGAATTCGGTTTCGACGATTATATTGCGCACCTCATCCGCTTCCTCGAAGTGATCGGGCCGGGTGCGCATATGGTGGCGGTGTGCCAGCCTTGTGTCGCCGCGTTGGTGACGGTGAGCGTGATGGCGCAGGCCGGCAATCCGGCACAGCCGCGGTCGATGACGCTGATGGCCGGGCCGATCGACACGCGCGTCAATCCGACCAAGGTCAACGAACTCGCCAAATCGAAGCCGATCGACTGGTTCGAGAGCAATCTGATCGCGCGCGTGCCCGGTCGTTTCGCCGGCGGCGGGCGCCGCGTCTATCCCGGCTTCGTGCAGCTCGCTGCTTTCATGAGCATGAACATCGACCGCCATGTGAAGGCGCATCGCGAGCTTTACGCGCATCTGGCCAATGGCGAAAACGAGAAGGCGGCGCAGACCAAGGCCTTCTACGATGAATATTTCGCCGTGCTCGATCTCGCCGCCGAATTCTATCTGGAGACCGTGAAGCTGGTGTTCCAGGATTACGCATTGCCGCTCGGGCGGCTGACCTATCGGAACACCAGGGTGGAGCCGGCCGCCATCCGCCGCACCATGCTGTTCACCGTGGAAGGCGAGAAGGATGACATCTGCGCGGTCGGCCAGACGCTTGCGGCGCACGACCTGTGCACGTCACTCAGGCCTTACCGCAAGCGCCATCACATGCAGGCCGGCGTCGGCCATTACGGCGTGTTCTCGGGGCGGACCTGGCAGAACCAGATCTACCCGATGGTGAAGAACGTCATCCTGGCGAGCGATTGATCCGCCTTCTTGTCACCGTGTGCCGAGCAGCCGCTGCCACAGCGTGCCGCCGAGGAAGCGCGAACCGATGACGAAATAGAGAATGATGATCGCGAACAGCAGGAAGGCCGGCCCGCCCTTGAGACTGAAGCCTTCATCGGTCACGTTGCCGGTCGCGTAGCCGATGGCATAGCCGCCGATCAGCAGGATCGTGATGAAGTCGAGCACGGCGGCCACGACCTTGCGCCAGGTCGATACCGGTTTGGGGGTTGCGATTGGAGCGGTATTGGACATGGATCACCTCGGCTCTTTGGATTCGGATGATCGAGTGTGCGGGCGGGTTTACTTCTCACCCGCGGGTTTGACATTGACGTTCAGGCGAATCGGCTTCCACTTGCCCTCCGACGGCAGAAATTCGAGCTGATAATACACTCGGTTCGGTTGGGTATCGAAATAGCCATCGAAGATGAGTGCGCCCCGGTCGTCGATATACGGCTCTTTGATGTTGACCGGAGGCTTGGCGGCGATGATCGCCCAGTCGATGTGCTTGTCCACGAAGGTCTTGAAGATTTCTTTCATTCGGTCCGGGCTGATTTGTTCGCGAAACGGCTTGGCCGTCTTGGCGTGCACGACCGTGTAATTGCCGGTGAGATTGGCGTCGTTGAGGCTCAGCAGCGTGGACTTGATCAAGACCTCCTGCAGCATCGGGCTCGGCACTTCGTTCTTGGCGTGTGCCGGCAGGGCCAGGAGCAATGCGCCGATCACGGCGCCGATGAAATGCGCTCGCGTCATTGTCGTCCCCTTTAAAACGTGAGGTCACTACCGGAAAAGGCGACGACCGGCATTGCGGTAGGTCAACGGGCGCGCGCCGCCCCGCGTCAGTAAGTTCACATGCTTCTTTGACGCAAATCAAAGCTGCCGCTGCGACCGCGCGCTCAGATTCGTGCGCGTCTGGGCGACCGCCAGAGGTTGAGGAGCTTCGGGGTTGTCGGCGAGGCGCAAGTCGAGGGCGCTCGTGAGTGGGTATCGCCGGAGGTACCCGTTTGCGGGCGCCTCATTTGTTTAGCCCGTGTGCGTTGCTTCCGTTTCTCAGGGCGGATCGGACGCGACGTAGTAATTAAAGCGTTACCGCGCAGAATCCTGCAAAATTTCCCAGATAATTCTGGCTAGACGGCCTGCTGCACGCATCGTTGGAACCGCCGGCAACACGAGTCTTAATCTATGTTGTTATTTCAAATGGCTGCCGCACCTCATGGTTGTTTAGGAGAACAGTGCCAGTATGCGGGCCAAATACAGGGAAAGATGGCGTCACTCCTCATTTAACTTTTAACTTAGTACCGCGTGCTGGAGACATGACAGTGAGCGCGTGCTCGCTGAGACAAATTATTACGTCGGCTCTGTTCGGCGCCAGTGGCGCGTCCGACGATCTCGGCGAACCGGCGCGCCGCCGCATCCGTGCCGCGCAGATCGACGCCGTGGTTCAGCTTGTGCCGCTGACCATGACGATCAATCTCTTCACGGCGGCGAACATTATCTATCTATTCAGCGATGACGGGTGGGGCCTGTTCTTGATGGTCTGGGGTGCGCTGATGGCGTTGGCGGCGGCCGTCAGCTTCTGGTCTTGGAAACGCTCGCAGCGCAAGCGGCCCAAAGGCACCTCGTCGCGCGGGATCAGTCGCATCACCTTGTATGCAGTTGTTTTCGGCGGGCTTTGGGGGGCGGCGGCCTTCGTGCTGCTGCCTGAGGCCGATACGATGCACCAATTGTTCCTGACCGCGCTGATGGCAGGGCTGGTTTCCGGCGGCGCTTTCGCCCTGTCGACAGTGCCGGTGGCGGGGCTCGCCTATACCTGGATGATCGTGCTTGGCTTGGGCAGTGCCCTGGTGCTGGCGTCCTACAGCGTGTTCAATGTCGTCGCGGTTATGCTTTGTGTCTACGCCGTGTTTCTCTCGCGCAACATCTGCGCGCACGGCCAATTGTTCATGAGCCGGCTGAGCGGCGAGTTGAAGCTCGAGGCGCAGAGCGAGCTCATCAGTCTCCTGCTCAATGATTTCGAGGAACATGCCAGCGACTGGTTGTGGGAGACTGACGTCAGCGGCATGCTCGTGCGCGTATCTGACCGCTTTGCTGAGGCCGCTGGAAAAACGCCGGCCGAATTGCAGGGCTCGTCCTTCCATGACGTCATCTGTGGCGATTGCGAATTTCAGCCGCCCGAGCTGGAGGATATTCTCAAGCGCATGGCTTGGCACGCGCCGTTCCGCGATGTTGTGGTGCCAGTCGAGATCGGCGAAGACACGCGCTACTGGCTGTTGTCCGGCAAGCCGGTTTTCGATCATGTCGGCAAGTTCATGGGTTATCACGGCGTCGGCGCCGACGTGACGGACAAGCGGCTTGCGGAAGAACGCATATCGCACCTTGCTTATTACGACTCGCTGACCGGGTTACCCAACCGAGCGGCGTTGCGCGAGGAGATCGATCGCGCGCTTGCGGGGGCACGCGAACGTGCAGAAACGGTGGCTCTGCTATGCCTCGATCTCGACCAGTTCAAGTCGATCAACG
>JAKALI010000651.1 GCA_021813195.1 Pseudomonadota bacterium | reverse complement strand
CTCGATACGCGACGCCGGGAGCTCAATGATCCGGGCGGCGTGGTCGTCGACCTTTCGACCGGCGAGTACGACCTGCTGCTGACCTTTCTCGAGCTGCCGCAGCGGGTCCTAACACGCGATCAGCTGATGGACAGCGCCAAGCACCGGATGGCCACCGGGTTTGACCGGGCCATCGATATCCAGGTCAGCCGGCTGCGCAAGAAGCTCGGCTCGGACGAGGACGGCCAGACCATGATCAAGACCATTCGCGGTTCGGGATACATGTTCGTTCCGGCGGTGACCCGGGCATGATCCGCGCGCTTGATACGGTCGTGGCTCGCGTCATCCTGGTGTCGCTGCTCGGCATCACGCTGGTGCATGTGTTGAGTCTCTGGACCTACCAGAGGGCGTTGGATCAGGAATTGTCGCGCGCTCAGGAGGCGAGCCTTGCCGAGCGTCTCATCTCCATCAAGCGCAGCGTCGTGCTTGCTCCGCGCGACCAGCGGGAGCCCCTGGCGCACGACTTGTCCGGCGGGCCTATAGAGGCGCACTGGAACTTGACAAGGGGAGCGGTTGCTGGTGGTCCCGGCGTCGAGGCCTGGACCGGCCTCGGCGAACAGATCAGGAGGCTCGCCGAGAACATGACGAGTGGCGACGTCGTCATCGGCACCAGCACCGATCCGCACGTTGCGCTGCTCTCGCTTCGGTTGCCCGACGACAGCTGGCTCAATGTGAGCCTGTTCGCGGCGAGCCCCGCTCGCGGGACCGGTCACGGCACGCTGCTTTCGACGAGCCTCATGGCGCTCGGGGTCGTGCTCATGTCGCTCCTGATGGCGCGCTGGCTGACCCGCCCGATCCGGGAGATCGCCGATGCCGTCACCCGGCTGTCACCCGAGGATGCCGCGGCCACCGTACCTGAAGCCGGCCCGCTCGAGGTGCGGCATCTCGCGCGGTCATTCAACGACATGAGCCGGCGGATCGCCGAACTCATCACGCGCCGGACGCAAGCGCTGGCAGCGGTATCGCACGACCTGAGAACGCCGCTGACCCGGATGCGGCTGCGGCTGGACGATCTTGCTGATCCCGCTCTTCAGCGCAACATTGCGACCGACATCGAAGAGATGGAGCAGATGGTCGAGGCCACCCTCTCGTACCTCAAGGGGGACCAGCCGGATGAACCCCGTCGCGCTGTCGACCTCGTGGCTCTGCTCGAGACGATCATCAACGACGCTCGTGATATGGGTCGAGACGCCGAGCTGACGGCGCCTGCTCATCTCGTCGTCAACACCCGGATGCTCGGCATGAAGCGGGCCTTCTCCAACCTTATTTCGAATGCGTTGCGCTATGGCACGAGGGCTCGTGTCGAGGTCCGCCTCGTCGGCAATGACGTCGTCGTGACCATCGACGACGATGGCCCCGGCATCCCGGCTGAAAAGCTCGATGCGGCTTTGGAGCCGTTCGTGCGCCTCGAAGAATCTCGCAACTTGACCACCGGCGGCGTCGGGCTGGGGCTCACCATCGCCAAGGACAATATCGAGGCGAACGGGGGCAGGCTGCGTCTGGCCAACCGCGATGAGGGCGGTCTTTCGGTGACGGTCGTCCTGCCGGCCGCGACTTGCGCATGAAGAAGGCGGGCCGGCTGCATCAGGCAGCCGGATGCAGCCGGCGGCGGCGCAATGTCGAATCTTGCGCCGTTCATGGGGTCAGCCACCACCGCTCTTCTGCAAGTCCTCGAAGAAGCAGTCCGACCACCTCTTGCAGTGATCGGCACTCGCCGCAGTGGCGACGCCGGTGAGCGACAGGACCAGAAGGGTACCAACGAGAATCCGTCTCATGATGAGCCTCCAATATTGGCTTGTTCATTTTGCTCTCGCAATCTGCGCCACACTGCCAAAGTGAGACGGTGGGGAGTTGCGAAGCTTGATCAGAATAGCAGACCGCTGTTTCACTGTTATTTCCGCGGCATTCCAAATTGTTTCACGGTTCGCATTGTTGCGATCACCCGGGTCGCTGCCCGTCGCGGAGGCAGGGCGAAACAATTTGTTACAGTTGCGAAACGCGCAGTGACGCCGCGCGGGTTACGTTCGCGTTCGATCGGTTGTTCTGAACGTGAGGCCACATGCGGATTCCGCCCACCAAGTTCGCGATGTCGCTGCTCGTCTCGGCGGCGATGCTGCTCGGCGCCGGCTCGGCTCACGCCCACGAGGGGCATGACCACGGCGCCCCACCGCCTCCGACGTCGAGCACCATCGCGCCACGCGCAGACGCGTCGTCCGCCGACCTGGAGCTTGTCGCCATCGCGCGCGGCAACAAGCTCGAGATCTATCTCGACACGTTCCGCGGCAATCAGCCGATCGACGGCGCTGAGATCGAAATCGATGCCCCCGGAGGGATCTTGAAGCCGGTTGCGGCAGGTCAGGGGCTTTACACCGTTGCCGCTCCATTTGCGTCAAGGCCCGGCAACCACGATCTTGCTATTACTCTCTCGGCGAACGGTGTCGTCGATGTCTTGACCACCACACTCAAGGTCCCGCTCTCGACGCAGCCTCAGGCGGTAGCGGCTCCGCGCCCATGGTGGGGCGTCGATCCAGCCATTGCCAAGGATCTGTCTCAGCGCGTCGGAGAGCCCGGCACGTCCCTTCTGCTGACCCTCGGGCTGGGGTTCCTGGCAGGCATCGCCGTCACGGCCTTGGCAGTTCGACGGCGACGTGTGGTCCTCGGCCTGATCCTGCTGGCCGCCTTGTCGTTCGCAACGCCGACCGGTGTGTTGGCCGATGCTGCGCCCCCGGCGTCTGCAGCCGGGATAGCGGCGCGCGATATCTCGCAGCGGTTCCCGGATGGAGCGCTATTCGTGCCGAAGCCGACACAACGCATCCTCGGATTGCGCACGATCTTCACCGAGCAGCGCGCCCACCGCCGGGCGATTGAGCTGCCCGGCCGGATCATTCCCGACCCGAACGCCAGCGGGCTCGTTCAGGCCGCAGTGGGCGGCCGGTTGCTACCGCCGTCTGGTGGGTTCAAGCCTCTGGGCACCTCGGTCAAGTCGGGCGACGTCCTGGCCTATGTGCATCCGCCGATCAGCTCCGCCGATTTGACGACGCAGCAGCAGCAGGCGCGCGAGTTGGATCAGCAGATTTCCGTGGTCTCGCGCAAGGTCGAGCGGCTGCGCGCCATCGAGAAGATCATCGCCAGAGGTCAGCTCGAGGACGCCGAGCTGGAATTGAAGGGCCTGCACGAGCGGCGGACAAACCTTGCGCGCGCCAACAAGGAGCCGGAGCCGCTCGTCTCCCCCGTCGGCGGTGTCATCGCCGCTTCGAACGCCGTCGCGGGCCAGATGGCCGAGCCCAACTCGATCATCTTTCAGATCGTCGATCCGGCCCGCCTGTGGGTCGAGGCATTGAGCTTCGAGCCGCAGTCGACCAACGGCTCGGCACAGGGGCTTTTCGCCGGC
>JAKALI010000650.1 GCA_021813195.1 Pseudomonadota bacterium | reverse complement strand
GCCGGCCGCGCCGGCACGCTGCAAGGAGAGGGTGAGACATGGCCGGAGTGAACGATCAAGTCACCGATGCAGTCACGCAGACCAACGTCAGGGTCCTGGCCGAAGCACCGGCGCAATCGATCGCCATGGTCTATCAGACCTCGGCGCATTCGATTTCGCTCGCGATGGAGAACGCTCAGCAAGCCCAGGGCGGACTGCAACAGATCGGCAACGCGGTCACCTCAAGTGCCGTGACGATGATCATGAACGCCGCCCGCAAATTCGAGAGTTGAGGCCCCTGCGCCCTGAGCAGAGGAGACCGCCATGGCAGGTCCACAAGACCCCGCTGCGCCTGGCAGCAACACCGATCAAACCACCGGCCGTAGCCTGGACAAGGTGGCTCCGCAGATCGTCGATGCGGTCAAGACCTCGACGGAATATGCCTTTGGCTTGATCCCCGGCGTTACGCCCGCTGGCGGCTCGGGCGGTTCCGGCGGCGGCGCGACCCCGGCGGCCTCCGGCGGCGGATTGAATGCCGGCACGCCGATCGCCTATCAGAAGGCTGCCCAAGCGCTCGCCTTCTCGGTGCAGGATGCGGTGGACTACCAACGTAACATCCTGTCGATGACCTCGGCCGCTGAGGGAAAGGCGTTGGCGTTGATGTTTGAGGATGTCGCCTCTGGCGACGTGCCGAAACTCGGCGAGCACGCGATCGTCTATATCCTGTCGATGCTTGGCGCACTTGCTGGCGGTCTAGTCGCCGAACAGATCACCAACGCCTCGGGCGAGGCACTGGCCAAGTTCCCGAATTGATGGAAATGGCGGCGGCTAGAGCCGCCGCAGCAGATGCTGCCGGGCCAGTTGCACGCGCTTGCGCACAGCGGCATTGCTCAACCCCATGTCGCGGGCAATCTCATCATAGCTGCGCTCGGCAAAACAGCGTAGCAGCAAGGGCTCCATCAATTCCGGTGGCAGATCGAGCACCGCGCAGAGCGTTTCGACAAAGCCCTCATGCGAAAGCAGCGCCTCCTCGCCCGAGGGTATCGCGGCGAAGCCCGAAGTCTCCGTCCCGTTCAGCGCTTCCTCCAATCCGTCGCCCAAGTTTGGCGCCCGGTTGCGTTGCCGCAACTGATCGATGCAGGCGTTGCGCACCAGGCGGTTGAACCAGGCCGCGGGATTTCGGATCTTCTCCGGGTCGTAGGCGCGTTCCGCCCTAAGCATGGCGATGCTCAGGGCATCTTCCGCGTCCGCCTCATTGCCGCGTAGCAGTCGCATGGCAAGCCCGCGCATTTGGCCGTGATGCGTCATCCATACGGGCCAGAATTCACCCTCTGCGGGCCGCATTGACCGCGGCCCGCGCGGCGGCGCTGACTCGGCCGGAACGGTCCGAGGTCTGGC
Source organism: Pseudomonadota bacterium (assembly GCA_021813195.1). Next base: position 2,057 of record JAKALI010000650.1, on the reverse strand, counting down.
CGGCCTCGACGGGCCGAACCAGTCGGCAAGCAAATCAAAGGGGTCAAAACCAGCTGGCAGCTGGGGCCGTGCCGCATCGGCGATCACCGCCGTGGGCGATTTTCGCCGCGTCCGAATTCGCCGCCGCAGATAGGCCTGTAGCAGGGCTGCCCGCAGCGCCGCATTCTCTGCTCCGCTAGCCGGTTCCGGCGCGCAGACCTCTTCCGCCGGCCTGCGCACCGTGTGCGGGCCGGGAAATTTGATGACTTGCATTTTCCACGCCGAGGGCTGGGCCGACCGCCGGACCGTTAGAATGCCCGATCGCTTTGTTGTCCTCGCAGGTGCGACCGCAAGACTTCCTCGCTCCCTGTGTTACGCCACTTTCCCTGACGGGCCAGATTTTTCCAGACCGCCACAACTACCGACGGTTGTTTTGTAATGTTGTGAATTCGCTTTCAGATATATTTTTGTTTACTTCTGCAGAGCTATGCAATCGCCTCCGCCTTTCGCGGCTTGGCGCTCAATGTCTTCCGAGGCTTCTGCAGCAAAGTGCTTCGCCTGATGCGATGTCGTATCAACTCGTGCCAGCGCTTCGAGCGCCAGAATATGGCTGGGGTCGGTCCCACGCGGTGTCGAAGACGCGCAGCCTAAGTTACCAGGGCCTGGCCCCAGTCAAGACCTGGCGGCCGTCTCGGACACACTGGCTCGGCGGTAAAAGGCGCGGAATAGGGTTGCTTTTCAATCGGAAACCAAGCCGCCGAAGGCTTATGGCGCGGCACGTTCAGGGTGTGAATGCATGATCGCGCAATGGCGGTTCTGAGGTCAGAAAGCCCGAAGATGGACCATAACTGGCTGCAAAGGGATGCTGTGCGCCTATAAAACGAGACGTTATGCCGGACTTGTCCGCGCTCAGCCCGGCACGTCGAATTGGAGATCATAAGCACGCCGAAAGAAGTTCTCATTCTGGAGCAGTTCTTTTGGACTTCCCCGCTCCAGCACGCGGCCGTCCTTGATCACAATCACATCGTCGGCGCGCATTACCGAGGACAGCCGATGCGCGATCATCACGGTGGTCCGACCGGCGCTCAGACGCGTCAGCGCCTCCTGGATCGCATGCTCGCTCTCGGCGTCGAGAGCCGAGGTCGCCTCGTCCAGCAGCAAGATCGGGGCATCTCGCAAGATCGCGCGGGCGATCGATAGCCGCTGCCGTTGGCCACCGGAGAGGTTGCCGCCGTTCTCGCCAACCTCGCTGTCGTAGCCCTTCGGCAAGCCGACGATGAAATCATGCGCATTGGCGGCTTTGGCCGCGGCGATCACCTCGTCGTCGGTTGCGTCTGGCCGACCCAACCGGATGTTGTGCATCACAGACCCGTTGAACAGGAACGTTTCCTGACCGACGAAAGCGATCCGCTCGCGCAGGCTGGTAAAGGTCACGCGGCGGATATCCTCGCCATCGATCTCCACCCATCCTTGCGCCGGATCGTAGAGCCGCATGATGAGGTTCAGGATGGTCGATTTGCCACCGCCAGAGGGACCGACCAACGCGGTTGTCTTCCCCGCGGAAAAGTCGATCGACAGGTCTTCGAGGATGTTTCGGGTCGTTCCGTAGTCGAAGGTGACCTTGTGAAAGACGATCCTGCCCGGGCCTGGTGGCAGCGCCCTAGCCTCCGGGTGCTCGACCATCGTCACCGGATGGTCGAGAAGATCGTACATCATCTTCACCCCGACCATACCCGTTTCCATTCCCACCCGCATGGACGCCAGACGGCGTGCAGGCTCATAGGCCATGATCAAGGCGGTTAGGAACGACATCAACTGACCCTGTGAGGTGACGACGCGCTCACCAAAGATGGTGGAAGCGCTCATCGCCATGATCGCCGCGATGGCGAAGCCGGAGAGTATATCCATCAGTGGCATGGTCGCCGCTTGCAGCCGAGCCACCCCGTTTGACTGCCGCTCGACGGCACGGATCGCGTCGCCACATTAAAAGTAAAACCTCTTCAGTAACGAAAGGAAAAACCATCATGGAAGTACAAGCGATCATTCTTATAGGACTGGTGCTCTTTGCATTCATCGTG
>JAKALI010000649.1 GCA_021813195.1 Pseudomonadota bacterium | reverse complement strand
CTCGGCGAATGGGAACGCGTCGACCGGATAGACGATCTCGATGCCGGCGTTGCTGACCAGGATATCGATGCGGCCGTAGGCGTCATGAGCGGCGTCTACGCCGGCTTTGACGGCGTCTTCGTTGCTCACGTCCATCGCCACGCCCATGGCGATCCCACCGCTGGCGATGATGTCTGCGGCGGCCGCGTCGGCGTCGCCCTGCTTCAGATCGGCGATGACGACCTTGGCGCCCTCCCGGGCGAAGGCATGCGCGATCTCCTTGCCGATCCCGCTTGCCGCTCCAGTGACGATCACGACCTTGTCTTGAAAGCGGCTCATGCGGATGTTGTCCTTCGAGTGGCTTCAGTGGCCGAGATAGTCATGAACGACCTCCCCGAGGTTGAGCGTCAGGTCGGCGATCAAATGAACGGCTGAGATCACTTCCAGAATTGGAAGATCGCTGATCGGCGCCAGCGCATGAGGATGAAGCTCGAGGGCCGCCGGCCCGCTCCACGCGCCCTTCAATTCGATGTCGCCCAATTTGTAGCGAACCAGTTCGCAGATCCGCGGCGTTCCATCGACGTGCGGGAGGATCTTCAGCAGGAAGCCCGGCTCGCCGAGGGCGCGCAGCGCGACTTCATGCGCCATCGGCTGATGCTTATAGCCCATGGAGCCGGTGGCGATGCGCACTGCGCCGTAATCGAGCGTGCCGAGCAAGGTATCATGCTCGACACGCAATGTCGGCGACGCGAGTTTTTTCGGAAATCCCCACAGTTCGCGACCGCCAGCAATGGGCGGGTCGTCATCGAGGAACATGGCGTGGGTATAGCCGCCCGTCTCGCCGTTGAACCGTACCGGAATGACTTGGCCGGACTCGGTATAGTCGCCGAAACCGGTGCTGTCGGGCATGCGGATGAACTCGTATTTGACAATCGGGTCCACGATCTCCAGCGGCCTGGGCACGACCTTTTCGAGCGCGGCGGGATCCGTGCGATAGGTAATGATCAGATATTCGCGATTGACGAACCGGTAGGGCCCTGGAGGATAGGCCGGGCTGTGGAGCGGCATCGAAAAGGCGTGTTTTCGGACGTCGTCGGCTTTCATGGCCTGGGCGTCCTCAAAATGGCCTCAGGCGAGATAGTCATGAACAACCTCTCCCAGGGCGAGGGTGAAATCGGCGACGATGTGCACGCCTGAGACGACATCGAGAACCGGCAGGGCGTTCAATGGGGCCAGGGCGTGCGGATGCAGCTCGATCGCCGCGGGCCCAGTCCAGGCGCCCTTCAGGACGATGTCGCGCCGGTAATAGCGCACCAGTTCGCACACGCGCGGCGAACCATCGACGTGCGGAATGATCTTGAGCAGGAAGCCGGGCTCATTCAGCATTTCCAGCGCCACGTTGGCGACAACCGGTATGTGTTTGTGCCCCATCGTCGCGGTAGCGACGCGTTCCGGCCCATAGTCGAGCATCCCGAGCAGGACGTCATGCGCGACGACCAGTCGCGGCGCGGCCAGCTTCTGCGGAAAGCCCCACAGTTCGCGCCCACCGGAAATCGGCGCATGAACGTCGAGGAACATGTTGTGGGTATAGGCGCCCGTCTGCGCGCCGAAGCGCACTGGGATGTGTTGCGCGGCCCCGGAGTAGCGCCCGAACCCGGTGCTGCCCTCCATGCGCATGAATTCGAGGCGCACAAACGGATCGCCCGCCTCGAGGGGTTCCGGCACAGCCAACTCCAGCGCAGCAGGATCGGTGCGATAGGTGACGATCAAATGCTCGCGGTCGGTGAAACGATACGGCCCGCGCGGATAAGACGGGCTGCTGATCGGCATCGCGAACGCGCGTGCCTTCACCTCTGAGGTTTCCAGCACTTTCACTCCGGTCTCGCCGACTTCCGGGCCTTATGATCGCTGGACGGCGTTTGCTTGATCGACTGCATGGCGGGTCGGTCGGCGTCCGCAGGCCTAGCCGTGGCCGTCGCCTGGTTCTTATCGAGCAAAATGGCGTGCATGACATCAAAGACGCGGACGCCGACCTCGTTCACCTTCGGCGCGAGCCATGGCGCGGCCTGCAAAGTGGTGGCGGCGTCTGAAAATCCCTGGCGCCAGCGCGCGTTCATCGTGCTCCGGCTGAACTCATAGTCCTTCGCCGCGCCCTGAGGCACAAAGGGACGATAGATCAGTTGAACGATATCCATTTCGGTGACGCAGCCGAACGCGTGCAGCCTCTTGGCCTGCTCCGTCTCCAGAATCTCGGCCGGCAGCAATTTTTCTAGCTCGTTGATCGCGTGACGAACATCATGCTTTTGCTGGAACGCGTCGGTATTGACCCGTGTCCGGCTCGAATAGCGGATGTCATCCTGCCGCTCGCTGACCTCCTCAAGATTTGTCGGGAACTGTCCGAAGCCTTGGAACAGGTCGACCTGAAAGGTGAGACGGCTTCGGCGCGGATAATAGTCGAGCACATATTGCAGCGGCGTGTTTGAGACGAGCCCACCGTCCCAATAATGCTCGCCGTCGATCTCGATCGGCGGGAAGCCGGGCGGCAGCGCCCCGCTTGCCATCACGTGCTCGGGGCGAATGCTGATCTCTTCGCTGTCGAAATAGGCGAAGCTACCAGTGCGCACGTTCACAGCCCCCACGCTGAAGCGAATCTCCTTGCCGCTGTTGATGCGGTCGAAGTCCACCAGCCGCTCCAGCGTGCTCCTGAGCGCTCTTGTGTCGTAGTAGCTGGTGGGCTTTTCCATCGAAAGCCAGTCCAGCGCACTGCGCGGCGTGAAAAATCCGGGCTGACCGAATATCAGGGACGACTGCGCGCTGAGCTTCTGTTGCCAGGTCTCCAAGGGACCCGTCAGGCCGGAAGGCCACCACGCGGTCGGCGCGGTAATCTCCTCCCAGAAGCTGCGGAGCTGCTCAACCCGATTTTGGGGAGCATTTCCAGCGATGATGGCCGCGTTGATCGCGCCGATCGAGATGCCGGCCACCCAGTCCGGGAGATATTCGGACGACGCCAGAGCCTCGTATACACCAGCCTGGTAGCTGCCGAGCGCCCCACCGCCCTGTAAGACGAGGCCAACCTTCTTATCGTAAGATACCGGCCGCGCCGGTGGCTTGACACTGGTCATTCATGGTTCTTCGGGGAACAATCGACGGATCGCCTGGATGATTCACTGAACGGGCGGACGGATAACGCTCGCCCGTGGTCACCTGTATTTATTCGCTCAGGAAAGGCAAAAGGTTACGTTGCACTGAGGCTCTCGAACACTCTCCATCGCCGTCTTCCTCATATCGGTCTCTGTCCCGTACGTGCGCCGTCCGCTGAACGTGGCGAGAGACATCCTCCATCGTGTCTACTGACCCGATCAAATGTCTGCCCAGATCGGCACGGGCATCCATCAATACATATGGGGCAAATACCACTAATGACGTCATCTCTCCGCCGCTCGGCCGGATCGGGTT
>JAKALI010000648.1 GCA_021813195.1 Pseudomonadota bacterium | reverse complement strand
GTTCGGCGCACGAGCGCTAGCCCCATACCGACCCCAGGGAGATTGCGCGCATCATTGAGTTTACAAAACGGTTGAAACGCGGCCTCGTGATATTCCGGTCGAATACCTGGCCCGTCATCTTCAATCGTAATGACCAAATGAGCGTCGTCGAGCCTCGCGCCAACCCTCACACGACCTATGTCGCGATCGTGATGCTTGACGGCGTTGTCAATGAGATTGCGCAAGACGAGATCGAGTGGGGCGGCGAGTGTCGGCATCACCGGCCATTCTCCTTCGACGCTGACGTGAAATCCTTTTCCTATGCCGAGCGAAGCGATGACCCCATCGACCAAGGCCCGGGTATCGGTGTCAGCGACCGCTTGGCTCTTGTGTCCGAGACTTGAGTATTCGAGCAGCGCATCGAGCATCTGCGCCACACGTCGCGATTGGATTCTTAAGACATCGAGATGGTCATGCGCCGCAGATCGAACTCCTGACGGCAGAACACGCTCCAGATCGTCGAGGCGATAGCGTAGCGCCCGCATGGGAGCCTTGAGGTCATGGGATATGATGGTGGCAAACGCTTCCAGATCCGCATTGGCCCTCTCCAGCGCACGCGACTTTGCCGAAAGCTCAGCCTCGGCAATGAGGCGCGCACGCATGGTTCGCACGAGATCTGCTTCCAGTTCAGATTGCGACGTTGAGCGCGAGGCAGCGAGGAGATAGCGACACTCCAACTGTGACCAGAAGATTGTGAGGTTGAGCCTTGGCGTTGACGCCGCTGCGTCCACGATCCGCACCGCCGGCAGATCGAGTACGTCTCCTACACGCGATCTCAAATCGGCGATCGCCCGTTCCAGTCCCGCCAGCGCCGGGAGACTGTGCACAACCGGTTCACCAATCAGAACGAAGTTCACAAGGCGTCCAAAGGTGGCAGAAACTATCAAATCTTCGTCGATCCACACGAGCCCATAGACGCCGCGTTCGGCCAGCAGTTGTCCCGCGACCACGAGCGGAGCGGCGCGCGCGGATAAAGTTTCAAACTTTTCTTCGCTCGATGACATCGGCGGTTTCGCGGAACACGCTGTGAATGTTGGCCCCGGTCTTGGCACTTGTGCGGTGGATCATGCGCCCCTGCGCCGTCAGCGAGACGGGCAGTTCGATGGCCGTATCTGGGGAACATAAGTCGCACTTGTTAATGACGAGCGTCGCCGGCCGGCCGGGCAAGGCCTGCCTGAAGCCGGCGACGAGCGCCGCCATGGTCTCGATGGTTGACGGGCGCGAGGCATCACCAACGATGACCGCGCCGGCCGCCTCTCGCATGTAGACGTGCCGGAATATGGCGTCGCCGAAATTGCCATCGGTGTCCCACACGATGAGTGACGTCCCCGGACAACCCTCGCGTCCGGGAACGTCATAACGATAGATGTCGACGCCGATGGTGGGTTTGTAGTCGAAGTCGAAGCGATCGAAGACCAAGCGCTGCACGATCGAGGATTTGCCGACCCCGATCTCGCCTAAGAGCATCACCTTGTGGGCCGTCATCGAGCGGTCTCACCGACGAAGCCGACCTCGAACTCAACACGACGATTGGGGCTATCGGGCCCGCTCAATGCACTGATGCTAACCGCATTCGTCCGGCCGAGAGTGACAAGCTGACGGGGATCGACCCCGCGGCGTTCCAATTCGTCCGCAACCACACGCGCGCGCTGTTCGGCCAAGGGAGAATTCCGGTCGAGTGAGCCGATCTGGTCCGTGTAACCTATCACACGCACGACGAGGCTTTCGTCCTCGCGCATCAGACGCGCCAATTCGTCCAGCAGGCGGCTGACCGTTTCGGCGTCTCGAAATGTCAGATCGTCGGCGAAAAAGACAGCATGTGTCTTACTCCATACGATCAGCCGCTCCCGCGGCGAGGGCGTGGCGGGAGACGGTGGCACCAAAGAGCGGCGAATTGCCTGCGCCTGTGCCGCGCGCTGCAACGCGGCGTCGAGATGCTCGGCGCTTGCCATGAGGGAATTGAGCCCGTCGGCGGCGGCATCGGCCACCGGCTCAAGGGTGCCGGCATCTGGTATTGCCGACACTTGCCGCGTGAGCGCCGCGAGCCGCTCCGCGACAGCGGGCACAGCGAGTTCAGCATCTCGGACCTCCCCCGCATCCTGCCCCAGCTTCCGCCGGATGGCTGCCAAGTCACTGAGAACCGAATCGATTGCACCGTGCGTTGTGCGCAAAACGTCGCCCGTCGTGCCGCTGGCATCTGGGTCAAGCACGTCCAGGCTTGTAGTCGCGCGGCGCAGATAGCGCATCGTACGATCGATATCGCGGATCATCGCGTCCCGCTCATAAAGCGCTTGCATGGCTTGCGCCTCCGCGCGCAGACGTACGATTTCGCCTTCGTAATCTGATTTGAGATCGTCGACCGAAGCCCGCGTGCGCGCAATCTCCGTCGGCAACTGCGCCGCCTCCTGGCGCAGTCGTTCGATCTTGGGCTCGATGGCCGAAAGGGCGTTCGGCACTACGGAGATTTCATCGTGAATTGCGACCTTCGGCAACGCTGCCGCTACCTCCTTCAAGACTTGGGCCTGGGCGAGTTCGGTCGGCGCAAGGCCGACGATTGTCACCTCGCGCCCGAGCCAACCTACGGCGACGCGCGTCGGATACCCTTTGAGCTCTTCGGTGCTGTTCAATATGTCGCTAACGGTCGCACGTACGGCCGACGCGCGATAGTCGGCATAAAAGCTCCATGCCAGCCACGCAAGAATCGGAATGACGATGATCGAAGCCAAGATCTTAATGGGACTGGCGCCGAGCCTGCGACCTGAGATTTCTTCTTGCGTGTCGTCGATGCGCCGGATCAGATCGGAGGATAGATTCGCCAAGCGATGGTTGGGCTGTCGCGCATCTGCGGCCAGTGCAGGCGATGCCCCCAAATCCTCGATCGTTCGCAGAAAAACCTCGTCGACCACCCGTTCGACCGCTCGGGGCGCCGTACCGGTGCAATGGGCAGCCAGCAAGAAGGTTGGAGACGTTCGCAAATAGACCGTGTCGGAGCCGAGATCGATATGGCGCAACGCCGACCCATCATGGTGCAAGGCCTCGCTCGCGAACTCGTTGATGGCCGTCAGTACCCCGCTTAGCACCTGGTCGTGATTGGAGCCGGCCGGACGTTCGGGCCAGCGCGCAACGAGTTCACCTGTACCCCGACGAATGAGAAAAATATCTTCGACCTTGAGACGCTGCGTGTCGGCAATGACGAGTTCAGAGACGGGGCGCCCCGTCGCCCAACTGCGCAGCCGCAGCATCACGGGGTTCATCTCCAATCGCTGGTTGATTTGATCGGCCAAGTCCTTGATCGCGCTGGCGACGTAGGCTTTAACGATGCGGCCTGTCACGGGATACAGCGTCTCGACGAGCTCATCCCGGCTGTTGCGGATTTCGGTTTTGACCGTGCCAACCACGAA
>JAKALI010000647.1 GCA_021813195.1 Pseudomonadota bacterium | reverse complement strand
TGCGTGCGAACCAATAAAGAGCCGCATCGGGATGAGAACCACGCACAGACTTGTGCAGCGCCGAGATCAAGTTGTAGTGCCCGTCACGACCCTTGTCATAAATGGGTGCCCGCCGCTGCACGAGCGCGATCAGACGTTCGCGATCGATGGGGTGCTCGGCAGTATCGACCGCCGCAAACACATCCTCGGCCAGATTGAGAACCGCACGCCCATCGCCATCCGCCATCTCAATCAGTGCACCGCGCGCATCCGCATCCACGGGCAGCGCTCGGCCCATCGCGCGTTCGGCGCGATCGAGCAGCTTGCTCAGCGCCCGTTCATCGAGTCGCGACAGCGTCAACACGCTCGCGCGCGACAAAAGCGCGGCATTGAGTTCGAAGGACGGGTTCTCTGTCGTCGCGCCCACAAGCGTGATGGTGCCATCCTCCATCAGAGGCAGAAAACTGTCTTGCTGCGAGCGATTGAATCGATGGATCTCGTCGATAAACAGCAGGGTGCCGCGACCCCGTTCGCGATTGCCGCGGGCGCGGTCGAAGGCTTTGCGTAAATCCTGCACGCCAGAAAAAATTGCCGATAGCTGCTCGAATTCGAGTTTCGCTTCTCGTGCCAGGAGCCGTGCGATCGTGGTCTTTCCACAGCCCGGCGGCCCCCACAAAATGAGGCTCGGCAAACGGCTCGATTGCAGCAGACGCGTCAACTTGCCTTGCGGTCCAACGAGGTGATCCTGGCCTGCCACCTCGGCGAGTGTCGACGGTCGCAGGCGATCCGCAAGTGGACGAGATGCCCCGACCTCCAAACCTGCAGCTTCGAACAAATTTGTCATCGCGCGATCCTCGCGCCGTACCGGCCATGTCTGGCGGCCTGATTTGTCAACCCGGCACCTGTAGTATCAGCGTCTGGCTGTCGCGCCGAATTCCGATCACCCACGTTCGCTGCCGTGTTTCCAGAGCGCGCTCGAGGTCCGCCACGGTCGCGATCGGTTCGCGGTTGACTTCAAGTATGACATCGCCGGGTTGAAAGCCAAGCCTCTGGGCGAGCGAGCCGGAACGCAGGGAGAGGATCACCACGCCGTCGACCTCATCGATCCCAAGTTCATCTGCTATGCCAGGCAGAATGTTGGACACGCGCGCGCCATCGAAGGGATGTTTGCCAGCAAGGTTGCGTACATCATCGCGACCCGGTTTGGGCGGAGCGACGAGCGGCAGATCAAGCGTGAGCGGCCGCCGATTGCGCAGAAGATCGATACGCGCGGTGTTGCCAATCCCCCGAGTGGTCAAGCGATAGTACACGGCACGCGGATCCGCCACTTCGAAACCGTCGATGCGCGTAATGACATCGCCAGCCATCAGACCGGCTTCCGCCGCGGGTCCCCGGTTGGATACGCGAGCGACAACGGCACCAGATATGCGATCAAGTCCCAAACCCTCGGCAATCTCGCGCGTCACGACTTCCAAACGCGCGCCGAGCCAGGGGCGCTCGACTTTTGTACCGCGCGCCGCACTCTCGACGTAGAGCCGCACGAGATTGGAAGGGATCGCAAAGCCGATACCTTGGGACCCGCCAGATTGCGTGAAGATCATCGTGTTGATCCCAATCAGGCGCCCCGACATATCGACCAGTGCCCCCCCTGAATTGCCGGGGTTGATGGCCGCGTCCGTCTGGATAAAGACTTGGCTATCGCTGCGGCCGATCTCGGAACGCGCGAGCGCCGACACGATACCGCTCGTCACCGTTTGACCCACCCCGAACGGGTTGCCGATCGCGAGGACCAGGTCACCTACTTCCAAGGTGTCGCTATCCTCGAATTCGATGCTCGGAAACGACTCGCCGCCCTCAATCTTAAGGATCGCGATATCGGTCTTGTCATCCTGCATGACAACTCGGGCATCGAATTCGCGCTTGTCGGCCAACGACACGCGGATCTCGGTCTCCCCTCGCCCCTTGATCACGTGCGTGTTGGTGACAACGGTCCCATCGGGCGACACGATGACCCCAGAGCCGAGCGAGCTTTGCACGCGCTCGGACGGCCGTCCGAACCGATCACCAAAGAATTGGCGGAAGAAGGGATCGTTGGCGAACGGCGACGTGAACGTCTGCACGCGGCGACGCACGGAGACGTTGACGACGGCGGGCGCGGCCCGTCGCACGATCGGCGCGTATGAGTATTGCACCATCTCGCGCGATGGCGGCACTTCGCGCTTCTGGCTCCACGCGGGACCTGGAGCGCTGGCGCCTAGGATGCCCATAACAGCTAGGAGAAGAAGTCGCGTGGAGGTATCGAGACAAGTGCAGCGCATGACGGGCCTGGGACGTCCTAAATTGCGGGCACGATGACCGCGCCCAAACCGGCACGGATATAGGCCAAGGATCAAGCTGACGAAAGGTGGGGCGATTCTCCGGGCTTCCGCTTGCGAGGTCTCCTGCGATACCCTATCGAAGCAGGGCTTTGAGTGGAAACCTCAATTCGTCAGAGGCGATCGTAGCCCGAGGAGCGCCGATGCGGCCACGCGCCGGACTATTTGTGACATGTCTCATTGACATCATGAGACCGTCAGTGGGATTTGCGGCCGCCCGTCTGATCGAAGCCGCCGGATGTGACGTGGTGGTGCCCGAAACCCAAACCTGCTGTGGACAGCCTGCTTATAATTCCGGTCACGCGGCCGACGCCGCCGCCATCGCCCTCAACACCTTGGCAGCCTTCGACTCCTGCGATTACGTCGTCGTTCCGTCAGGCTCATGCGCCGCGATGTTGAAGCTCCACTATCCGCTACTGTTGGCCAACGCGCAGCCCGACGTACGCGAACGCGTCTCTGCATTCTCAGCCAAGGTGCACGAGCTTTGTGCATTTCTCGCGGATGTGCGCGGACTGCTGCGCATGCCAGGAACTTATTCAGGCGTCGTGACGTATCATGACTCCTGCTCGGGTCTGCGCGAGCTCGGTATTAAGACCGCTCCACGCCGCCTGCTCGCGACGATGCAAGGCGTGCGCGTGCAGGAACTGGAAGACTGCGAAAGCTGTTGCGGTTTTGGCGGACTGTTCGCAACAAAGTATCCTGATATTTCGAACGCCATCGTCACACGCAAGGCGGATGCCGCCGCGGCAAGCGAGGCGGACGTGCTGCTGGCAGGCGATTTGGGTTGCCTCATGAATATCGCCGGCAAGCTCGCACGCCGAGGGCATGGCCCGGCCTGCCGTCACGTAGCTGAAGTGCTGGCCGGTGAATTGTCCGATCCGCCGATTGCTGCAGCCGGGACATGAGGGCTGTTTGGTGACTACGTTCCAAGAGCGCGCCGCAATTGCAATCGCAGACAAGAAACTGCAGAGGGCCTTGGGGGCGCTGCCCTTAGGGCTCGTCGCCAACCGCCGCCGTGCCGTCAGCGCCGTGCCAAACTTTGCCGAGCTGCGGCGCGCCGGACGGGAAATTCGCAATCACACGCTCGCCC
>JAKALI010000646.1 GCA_021813195.1 Pseudomonadota bacterium | reverse complement strand
GCGATCACCAGGCCGCGGTGAGCAGCATCGAGCTCTTGGCCCCACTGGGACGACAGCGACGATAATCCCTTCTCACGGTAAGAACGTGCATCCGAAGCGAGGCTCAAATCGTCAAAGAGGCCGACCAGCCGCGTCATGTTTCCAGCGCCGATCAAATCGCTCTTGATCTGACCGAATAGCTCCGGAGCCTTGAGCGCCAGACACGCCGCCGCTTCGGCGCGAACGTCAGCGTCCGGATGGCCGCCCAAGATGCGCTCGATCAACGCGCGCCCGAAATCGGCGTGCCAATGCCCAATCAAAGTCTCCCACAACCACTCTTCGCGGTCCGAGCCGAATGCGTCGCGCAGCACTTCTTCGACTTCCGGCATAGTTGGCTTCGGCTCCGCATCTTCCCGGCGGACGACGTCCAGCCACCACCGCAGCAGGCGCGCCCTCTCGGGATGATCGCGAACAGCCGTCCACCCGCGCTCGGAACGAAGACGCACCACATAGGCTTTAAGCAGTTCGTCGGCCGTGTACCCATCCTCGCCCGCCGTCTCCGACAGATGCTCTGCATAATCGCCGCTGTACTCGCCGTTCTTGATCTTGAGCGCGGTCTGCGACCATTCCGTGTCGCCCTCAAGCGATTTCCAAAAATCCAGTGCCGCGGTGACAACGGGAGCAAACGCGTCGAGATTGACCAGCGCGCCGTTTGCGATTGCGTCTGAATTCATGTTGACGCCATGCTTGACGATCTTGAGCCCCGCTTCCACGAATGCCGGCGTTAGGTCTCCCGCCAAGCGAATCAGGTGGTCGGACAATTCAGCCGGGTAGTCGCGTGGCCCGAAGGGCAGGACCCGGCGGACGAAGGCATCGCAGATCTGCCGTACCGCCGGATCCGAGGAAACCTTCCCATACCATTCGGCGGGCTGATCAATCGGCTCGTGCCGTGTACTGAAAAATGAAGATTGGAGGGCGCGCTCCATGAGGAATCGTGCCAGCTCGGCGGGCATGCACTGATCCGAACCGGCGCGAGCAGCAAGCCGCAGGAGCTCGGCGAATTCATTGTCAGGATTCGAGAGCTTGCCTACCAGCCATGCATCCACGACCTTGCGAGCATGAGGCGATGGCTGGAACCGCAGGTCTTCGAGGTTTTTGCACGCCGCGACCAGATGAGTCGCTGCGTGCCTTCCCCAATCGCTGGTTCCTGTACCGTCGAAGCTGATGAGCACGTCGCATAGATGCCCTAGCGTCTTGCGCGACGGAATTCGCTCGGCAACCACGATGCGCTCCAACGCCGCTTCTACGCGTGGGTGGTAGTAACTGATCGCGCTGTCAACTTGACGCAGGCTTCGCCCTGCAACCAGAAAGTTAACCAGCTCTTCGAACCCTCTCTCATACTTCGGATCGTGATCAGAAAGCCGGTCCTGAATTTCGGGCATCAGCTCCCGAGAAAGCTTCGGATTGGCCTTCAGCAAGCCCCAGATGATCGCCGCCCAATGGGATGCACCGCGAGCCCTGACTTGGCTGGCGACGGTCTCTTCAATTGAATCCCGGTGAGATTGGGCGATGGCGTAGGAAATCTTTTCTGGGCCCCGTTTCGCCTCGACATCGGTGACGATTGCCAGCGCGTCGAAAAATTTCTGAATCTCGAGGGGTGTTTCCAGTTCCTTGAGGACGCGGCCGCGCTCGTCGATTGCGAGAGCCTGGAGGTCCCGGCGCAGCGAAGCAATGCGATTGTGGTACAGCCGCCGACGTTCGATATTGCGATAATGCTCCGCCTCCAGCGGCACCCGCCATGGGCGCGTTTTTAGGACCGCGTCCGCATCGACCAGCACGTCGTCCCTGGTCGTGACAACGAAGAGCCTGTCCGGCCGTGCCGCGTGCAGGAAGGTGGGCAGCTTGTCATTCCACTCCTCCGAGTCGGGGTCGAATCGATAGCGTCCCCACGGGTCTTCGATGTCGAAGAGCACCGGCCCGCTTCTTTCGATGGTACGAAGCTGACCAGGCCCGTTCTGAATCGGAATGCGCTCGATGCCTGGAATCTTAGTGCGGATGTGATTCCAGAGCGCCGCGGCGGCCATTGTCTTGCCCGTCCCTGAGCGACCGGCAATAACCACGGCGTACTCGTTCTCCAACTTATCGCAAAGAATTTGCCAGTTCGTGGGCCGAACGTAGTTGTCGAGTTCTGGAGACGCCGCGAAATAGCCGTCGAAGGCTCTGACCGTGGTTTCCAGTTCGGCACGCTCCCATGTTCGCGCAGAGCGTCCGGTCATCTTGTTTCGAGCCTCCTGGCGGAGGGTGTTCAGGCAATTTTTCCACTTCGAGTGAGGCACCCGGAAGGCATCCATGAGCAAGTCTTTGATACGCTGCTCGATGCGATCGCCTTCCTCGTTGGCAAGCACGGCGACGCGCCCCTCCGTCCCCGGATGAAGTTCTCTCTTCAAGCTGGCCGGCATCCCACTAGCATCCCCCGGTTGCCCGAATTGGCGGATGCGCAGCCCACCGGCCACGCCGGTCAAGGGAGCGCTCGTCACGAGGAGGTAGTGAACACTCGAATCCTTTAGGCGGTCCTTGGCCGAAACTCGGCTGGTGCCGCCGTGCTTAAGCAGGGCAGCAATGCCCTTCAGATCCCAAGCCGCGGTTGATCGCTGCTTGGCCTGAATCACGAGCTTGCGGTGAGACGTCACAATTCCGACGGCGACTGTTCCAGGGTCGGTGGCAGCCAAGCTAGCTTCAATATCTTCCTGGCTGGTGGGTTCCAGCTCGACGTTGCCGGCCAACTTTTTTGCCAGAACCAGATCGAGGGCAGCCCATACGGAAACATCGACCTGATACTCGTAGCCGGCCAAAGCTTGGGCACCGCTTCCTGCTCGGTTGGTTCTTGGTCTTGCGGCGCCGCCTGCCTTCTTGGCCTTCTTCATTTTCTTGGCCGGAACGCCTCCCACCCGATTGTGTGGTCGATTCGTAGCCATTCCTATTCGACTATTCAGGTTTACTCGAGCGTGCGTTCAAGAACTTCGCGGTCCGCGCGAGCAGAATCGCCGGGCGCGCGGACGATCACCCCCGCCATTTGACCGTCCCATTTGTCCATTCTATCGCTACGATGCCCAAACCTCTATCTTTCGATATACCAGAAAAGCATTGGGGCCGTAATCTCCGAAGTCATCCCAATCCAGTAAATGACCTCGTTTGCCCAAGCACCAGAGCGGCGGTACGAAGGACTGGGCGCTGAGCGCTTCGGAACGGGCGTTGAATGAACTGCGGTGAAAGAACCGCAATGGCCGCTATGCACAGTTGTGAACTAAGCGCAGATTCACCACCTCTGCTGACTGAAGCACAGGATCTAATCGTTACCACTGCTGTCCGGACGTTGAGCGACCGGAACGCAATAATTGGTTGATCTGAAATAGATAACTCATGATTTTTTCTGGTCTCGATTTGAACGCATCAATTTGCGATCCTGC
>JAKALI010000645.1 GCA_021813195.1 Pseudomonadota bacterium | reverse complement strand
GTCGAGCGTTGCGTCCGGCGCCTCGGCCATCAGCGAGTGGCCCGCGGCGGCAATCGAGGCAGGCAGGGCGATAGGCTTGGCCCCCCAGACCGGTTACAACCTTCACCATAAGATGTGGTAGACCGTTGAGCTATGCCTCGCGAAGCGCGCGCCGAGCATCGATTGGGTGAGTACCGCAACCGGAGCGCCGTCCGGCACCACGCTGCGCCATAACGAATTCGGCGAATTCTCCCTATGCCGAGTATCTCCTCCGCTAATCTTAAGCGATACTACTATGACCTCGCGTCCTCGCGTATCAGGTCCGCCGCCTTTTCCGAGATCATTATGGCGGCGGCATTCGTGTTGCCGGAAACGAGACTGGGCATCACCGACGCGTCGACTACTCGCAGACCTTCAACGCCGCGTACCCGTAAACGTGGATCTACGACGGCACGATCGTCTTTGCCCATCCGGCAGGTGCCCACTGGGTGGTAGCCGGACGAGCCGTTGTTCCGAATCGTCTCAAGAATGTCTTCGTCGCTGCGTACTGACGGTCCGGGCCTGTATTCTTCGAGAACATAGGGTGCGAACGCTTTTGTTCCCACCAGCCGGCGGGCGAGCTTTGCGCCCGCAAGCATGATTCGGCGATCGTAATCCGTGGAGAGATAGTTCGGCATCATGGCCGGGGATTCGAGCGGGTCGCGCGACTTGATCCGCACCCAGCCGCGGCTCGTCGGGCGCATGGGATAGTAGACGAGCGTGAACCCCGAAAACGGATGGGGCTCGGCGCCGCGTTCCTCTGCGCTTACCGTACTAAGAAAGAACTGGATGTCGGGGCTCGCTTCCTCGGGAAGGGCCTTGGTAATCATGCCGCCGGTCATGACGCCGATCGCCAAGGGCCCGCGGCGCAAGATAAGGTACTTAAGCCCGGTTTTCGCCTTGCGCCAGAGGTTGCGCAGGTCGTCGTTCGTGGTGATCGGCTTCGTGCATTTGTAGATGAGCCTCAGCGCCAGGTGGTCCTGCAGGTTTTCGCCCACGCCGGGCGCGTCGACAACCACGGGGATTCCGTGCTGCTGAAGAATATGGCCTGGACCGATTCCAGAAAGCTGCAATATCTGCGGCGATTGCAACGCGCCCGCGCACAAGACCACCTCCCGCGCAACCCGAGCGATTGCGTCTCGTCCGTTTCGGCGGTAGCGCACACCTATTGCGCGCCTGTCATCGAACAGCACTCCTGTGACGTGGGCATTCGTCTGCACCGCGAGGTTGCTTCTTCGGCGCGCGGGACGTAGGTACGCCACCGCGGCGGAGCAACGCAATCCATGCCGCGTGGTCAAGTGAAGGTAACCCGCACCTTCCTGGCTTGGTCCATTGAAATCCTCGGTGCGTGGCACGCCGAGTTCCCCCGCCGCGCGTATGAATGCATCGACGAGCTCGCTGTGATCTGCGATATGCGACACGCTAAGGGGACCGCTTCGACCGTGGTAGGCCTCGGCGCCGCCGTCGTATGATTCAGACTTGATGAAGTAGCGCAGCGTCTCGCTGGCGTTCCACCCCTCCGCGCCCTGCGCCTCCCAGGTGTCGAAATCTCTGGCCTGGCCGCGGATATGAATGAGGCCGTTCACCGCGCTTGAGCCTCCGAGAGTCCGGCCACGAGGCCAGTAAATGCGCCGGCTGTTCATATGCGGATCGGGTTCCGTCCAGAAACCCCAATTCAGAACCGGGTGGTGCATCGTCTTCGCGTATCCGATCGGTACGCGAATCCACGGGTTGCGATCCGGCGGGCCGGCCTCCAGGAGAAGTACCGTGTGCCGGCCCTCTTCCGTGAGTCGGTTCGCGATGACGCAGCCGGCCGAGCCGGCGCCGACCACGACGTAGTCAAATACCCCATCCGTCATTCCGGCGAACCTCTATGGATCGGGGGAATCTGGCGGCGATTACGACCGCACAAGCCCCACCTCTCTGAACGACTCCGTAATCGGCAACTTGCCACGCACTTTGATCGAGAAGACGTATGATTCGGCCTTCGCATAGTAGAGCGTATGTTCGCGCGGCACTCCGTCGCCGGAATAGGAGATGCGTTCAAGCATCATGATCGGCGCACCTGCCGGAAGCCGAAGTATCTTGCGAAGCTCCTGCGTCGCGCGTTGATACGAAATGGACACATCCGCCCGCTCAATGCTGTAGCCGAGCAGCTTTTCGAGCACCGAATAGGTCGGGTGCCTTTCCACCTGCTCGCGAGTGACTTTGCCATCGCTCAGGGAAAGGTGAACGCATGAAAGCCCGAAAGGGACACCCTTCAATCGATAGAGTCGCTTCCAAGAGATGAGCGGTCGCGCACCTGTCCGCAACTGTTCGGCAACGCGAGGCGGCGGGACCGCCTCGATGAATTCGACAATTTCCGTCTTGGGCTCAAGTCCCTGCGCGACCATCTCGTCATAGATGCCGCGCAGGTCGAGCATGTTGTGGCGCACGACAGGCTCGGCCACGAACGTGCCCTTGCCTTGTTTGCGAATGACGAGCCCTTCCGCGGCCAAGCTTTCGACCGCCTGGCGCGCGGTGATCCGGCTCACGTTGTAACGCTCGATCAACTCGGGCTCGGTCGGAATGCGATCACCCGGCTTGTGGATGCCATTTGCGATCGCCGTGCGCAGGCGCTGAGCAAGCTGCCGGTGCATAGCGACGTGGCTGTCGCGGCTAAGCGGCACCACCTTGCCGCCGCGTAGCTTGCGTGATGGCGCGAGTCCCACGGCCTAGCTCTTTCTGCGCAGCACGCGAATGGTTTTCTCGCGCGGATCGACCCGCACGATATCTCCGGTGCGAATATGCTCGGGCGCGCTCGGCGACCAGCCCTCGGTGATGGTCATCCCGGCGAAGACGGCGCCTTGCACCATCACGGGGTTAGTCTTTCCGAATACGAGCGCCTTCGGCGCGAAGCCCTTTTCCTTGATGTCAAGAAACGCCCAACCCGCAGCGACCCCGCCCTTTGCGGTCGGCACGATCAGGATTTTGTCGCGCAGGTGCACCCCTTCAAGCGAGTGCCCGATTTTCGAGATGACCCCGGTTACGCGATCAAGATCGTAGCGCGGACTAAAGCCTTCAGCGGAAACGACCGCCTCCCCTTCAACTGGTTCGCCCAACGCGCGGGCGACACGGATGACATCGACTTTCGTGCTCATGAGAGCCTTCCCCGCACCGCAATTTCAACGCAGTCTTCGGTACGCCGGAGAATTGTCTTGAAGCGGTGTGCAGTGATCGTATTGACGATCTTCGCCGAGTTGGAAACGAGGTTCACCCATCCGTTTTCCTTGCGGATGTCCGAAAGACGCTGAAGCAAATAAAAGCACACACCCTCGAGAATGGTGACACCTGACGCATTAAGCGTTTCGGCGAATCCCAGCCTGCGCGCTTCCGCGAGAATCGAGTGGCTGGTCGTTGCAAATACCCTGGTCTTCGGGTGAGCCTTGCGC
>JAKALI010000644.1 GCA_021813195.1 Pseudomonadota bacterium | reverse complement strand
CTGGCAGACGTCGCCTTGCGCGGCCGCCTCGGCGATCTTCTGCGCCACGTCGAGGCCGACGCCGAGCAGCGCTGTCATGGCACCCTCGCCCGCTGGGACCGCTCTTTGCATAGCTTGACCGCGCAGCTTCAACAGCCGCGCTGTGTCGGCGAGCGAAAAGGCTCCCGCAGCCGCAAGGGCGGAGTACTCTCCCAGCGAATGCCCTGCCACCAACGCCACGCGATCTTTGAGCAAGAAACCTTTTTCTCGCTCCAACACGCGCACAACGGCGAGCGAAACGGCCATGATCGCCGGCTGGGCATTCTCCGTGAGCGTCAGCGTCTCCTTTGGTCCCTCCCACATGATTTGCGAGAGCTTCTGCCCCAGCGCTTCGTCGACCTCGGCAAACACATCGGCCGCTACCCGGAAAGCCTGGGCGAGATCGCGTCCCATACCCACGTCTTGACTGCCTTGTCCTGGGAATATGAAAGCGATGGCCATTCTGGAATTTGGTCCCTTAGCTTAATTCTGAGGCGAAACCCTGAGCGGCCGCTCATGCACGCGCCTTGGCCGCGGAGTCAAGCGGGCGCGCGTTCGTGCCTCGGCAGCGCCTCGGAGTTAGCGTTTCAGGCCGGTAGCGCGCAGCAGCGGCGACAGGGTGACCATGATGAGGGCGGTCAGTCCGCCCGCGACCAATCCAAAAATTGCGGCACCCAGGGCATGCGCTAGCCACCCCGCCAACCCCGCCATGCCCGGCGCGAGATCTGCCGCCCATTCACCAGCCGACTTGAGCATGTGCTCTGGTTCATGCAGGCCGTATTCAGCTAAACCGTGGATCAAGATCCCGCCGCCCACCCAAAGCATGGCGATCGTGCCAACGAGGCTTAACAGCTTAAGGAAGGGCGGCATTCCGTTCACGAGCGCGCGGCCAATTGCAGAGGTCACGGGTCCTCCTCGGCGGGCGAGATAAACGCCGAAATCGTCGGCTTTGACGATGAGGGCCACCGCGCCATAGACGGCGACGGTGATGCCGACAGCCACCGCGGCCAGAACAAGAGCCTTCGTTACAAGATCCGGTACCGTTATGCTCGCCAGCGCGATGGCCATGATCTCAGCCGAGAGAATGAAGTCGGTGCGAATGGCGCCCGCGACCCGCTGATCTTCGAGAGCTTTCGCATCAGCACTGGCTACCGCCTGCAAAGCATGGGATGTCGCATCGTGTCCGCGCATCCAATGGTGGACTTTCTCGTAGCCTTCCAGACACAAATATAACCCGCCCACCATGAGCAGAGGTGTGACGGCTTGCGGCAGGAAAACCGTCAGCAACATCGCCACCGGCAGGAGAATGATGAGCTTGTTCTTGAGCGAGCCCCAGGCGATGCGGCGGATGATGGGCAATTCGCGTTCAGCGGCAAGCCCAGTCACGTAACGCGGTGTCACGGCGGCATCGTCGACGACGACGCCAGCCGCCTTGGTGCCGGCCTTGACGCTCTGGGCGGCGATGTCGTCGAGGGACGCGGCCGCGAGTTTCGCAATTGCCGCCACATCGTCCAGAAGAGCCAGCAGGCCGCTCATGATCGCAATTCCTCACCCGCACCGGTCCGCGCGCCGGCCCCCTCTAAAAACCGCGATTCAGAACTGCCGGCAAGTCGCCCCACCGCTTAGCCCCGAGACCGACGTGAGATGGCGCTGCACCCTTGCGCGCGGAACGTACCGGAGCCGGCAGCCGACCCCGTCGACAAACTTCACCGACTGATTTTGGCGGTGTTTGAGGGGAAGTTGACCCAACTCACCACCATTCGAATTGGAAGTTTTTTTTCGGCGGCGGAGCGGGCTTGCGATTGTTGGTTCCCGGCTTGCGGACGCTAGGCTGCGGTCTGGGGGCGTCCTCCAAGTAGCCGAAGCTGAAGAAGCCGTCCCCGACCCAAGATGGCCGGCGCACGGCGACGGGCGACACGCGGTAGGATCGACTGACGGTGCGCGGGCGCGTTTCGAAGCCACCTTGCGGATGATTGCTCAAAACGGCGACAAACTCAGTACGATAATTCGTCTCTGCGCTCAGGGGCTCATCTGAAATGACGATGGATGAGCGCGGCCGGGCGGTTGGAGCGATGCGATCTAAAATATGTTTAGGTATCGTGATGCGGTCGAGCGCATTCCTCGCCTGGTCACCCTGGTCGATCGTCACCGCAGACCAGCGCAGCTTTCCGGTCCCATCAACATCCGTCGCCGTGAAAATATGTGTGCCGATGGGTCGCTCCGGATCGCGGATCGCGATGGGGGATTCGATGGAGAAGTCGTACAACTCACCCCCATCGGGTAGCGGCTTGCGAGTATTGCGCCGGACATAGACCATACCTGTGGCGCGGCTGACATAGATGGAAACAGGTTCCAGGGCGAGGCGGGCGTCCTCAACTGCCTTTTCGGCTTCCACCAAACGTTCGGCCGCCTGTTGCGCAGCGTCCTTCGCGGCGGCTTCGGTCTCCCTTGCGGCCTCAATGTCTCTCTTTGCGCGCTTAAGCCGCTCAACCGCCTCCAGCGCTAAGTCGTCGGCCTTGACCCAGCGCTCTTTAGCCTTCTCCCTTGCCTCGCCCGTGTCAGCCCGGTCGAGCGCATTTTCCGCCTTGATGAGATCGGCGTCCGCATGAGCCGCCTGCCGCTCCAATTTTCGCAATTCGGCCGTCAGAGCTTTGACATTCTTCGTCGCCGCTTCTTGAGCCGCCTTTGCGTCACGGGCAGCTTGTGCGGCGTCTTGAGCCGCGCGCGCCAGACGGTCGGCACGTTCCGGCGCTTCGGCGACGATCTCCGGGTTTGGCGTCAGCAGCGCCGGATGAGAAATCTCAACGGGCGTGACATCGTCAGGCGAGATGATGACCCGCATTCCCATCTGCGTCTGACTAAAAACGATGGGGGCAAAATCGAAAGGCAGCCGCACGCAGCCCTTCGACGCAGGACGACCAGGTAATTCGCCGCCATGTATCGCGATCCCATTCCAGGTTAACCGATGCATGTACGGCATGCGCGCATCGTCGTAGAGATTTGAGCGGTGATCTTCTTTCTTTTCGAGGACCGCAAAGATACCGGCCGGGGTCTCGCGGCCTGTCATGCCCGTCGACACCGGTGCGCGCCAGATCCAGCCCTCAGCATCGTAGAATGTGATTTCCTGGCTCTTGATGGAGACGATGGCCTTAATTGGCTGGCCGATCTCGCGTTCTGCGAACGTTGCCTCGTTTTTCGGCTTAGTGGGCGCTTTCTGCGCCGCGACCGCGTCTGCGGCAAAGTTAACCGACCAAAGCGTGACCAGTGCGAGACGAGCAGGGATAGGAGAACGCGAATTTATGGTCTTTTTCGTCCAGCCGACGGCTGCCATGCCCTGCCTCTGTCGATACGCTGACTGACCAGCTCGGCATAGCCGATCTTCGTGACGCTTCCAACACACCCCGCCCACGGATTTTCGCACAAAGGCTGGTTCGGCATAC
>JAKALI010000643.1 GCA_021813195.1 Pseudomonadota bacterium | reverse complement strand
AGAAGGTGACCGTCACCTCCTGCTGGGACTCGGAGGAAGAAGCGCGCGCCATCGGCGAGGAGATCGAGCAGCTGCAGCGCGCGGCGCGCGAGCGCGGCGAGGATCATCCGCTCGACGAGATCGCCATCCTGGTGCGCGCCTCGTTCCAGATGCGCGAATTCGAAGACCGCTTCATCCAGCTCGGCCTGCCCTATCGCGTGATCGGCGGCCCGCGCTTCTACGAGCGCATGGAGATCCGCGACGCCCTGGCCTACTTGCGCGTGATCGCGCAGCCGGCCGACGATCTCGCCTTCGAGCGCATCGTCAACACGCCCAAGCGCGGGCTGGGCGACGCCGCCGTGCAGATGCTGCACGACTATGCACGCAAGTCGCGCATTCCGATGAGCGAGGCGGCAGCCGCGATCAGCGCCACCGACGAGATGAAGCCGAAGCCGCGCAAGGCGCTCTCCGACCTGATGGCGAGCTTCGAGCGCTGGCGCACGATGCGCGACCGCATCGCGCATACGGAACTGGCCGAGATCGTGCTCGACGAGTCCGGCTACACCGCGATGTGGCAGGCCGACAAGAGCGCCGACGCTGCCGGCCGCCTGGAAAACCTCAAGGAGCTGGTGCGCTCCATGGAGGAATTCGAGAACCTCGCCGGCTTCCTTGAGCACATCTCGCTGGTGATGGACCGCGACCAGGGCGAAGGCGAGCAGGCGGTCAACATCATGACGCTGCATTCGGCCAAGGGGCTGGAATTCGACACCGTGTTCCTGCCCGGCTGGGAGGAAGGCCTGTTCCCGCATCAGCGCTCGCTCGACGAACAGGGCCGCGCCGGGCTGGAGGAGGAGCGCCGGCTGGCGCATGTCGGCCTCACGCGCGCGCGCAAGCGCGCCAAGATCTATTTCGCCACCAACCGGCGCATCCACGGCATGTGGACCTCGACCATGCCCTCGCGCTTCCTCGACGAGCTGCCGCCCGAGCATGTCGCGGTGACCGAGGCCGCCGGCGGCGGCTTCGGCATGTCGGGCTACGGCGCCTCGCGCTTCGACGAGATGGGTTCGTTCGGCTCCAACTACTCGACGCCCGGCTGGCAGCGCGCGCAGGGGCGACGCGGAAAAGGCGGCTTCGACGAGAGCGGACAGCGCCGCTACGGGGCGGACGCGGACGACGACTTTTCTTCACCCTCCCCCTCGCGGGGCGGGCTGGCCGGCAAAGGCGGCGGCGGTCAGCCGAAGCGGCGCGCCCCGCTCACCATCGAGGGCGAGCTGATCGCCAAATCGACCGGCGCCACGTCATCGTTCAAGATCGGCGAGCGCGTCTTCCACCAGAAATTCGGCAACGGCAACGTGATCGCGGTCGACGGCAACAAGCTCACCATCCGCTTCGACAAGGCGGGGGAAAAGCGGGTGGTGGATAGTTTTGTGGAGAGGGTGTGAGGGGAAGCCTTTGCCCCCTTCCACACCATCCCTGTGAGGACTGGGAGGACAGCCAGGACAGGGTAGAACTGTCAGGACATATTAGTACAGCAGGATCGCCTATAGCCGTTTGATCCTGCGGGATTTTTTCCGTTGTCGCTACAATATATGTCACAAATATTTGTGCGAGATACAACGGATGCGTCATTTTGGCGTACCTGAAAATGACGTGTCTGCAGATATAATTTTCATGAGTAAATACCTAAGTCTTTGATTTCGAAGTATTTTACGTGCAATAAAGACATCATGTCGGGGCTAGAGCGGTTCCGAGTCCATACCGGAACCACCTGCTCCAGGTCCGAAGCAGGCGGCCGAGGCTTCCAAACCCTCGGCCGCCCCTAGGCACAAGGAGAACAGCAATGGCGACTGCGCGAGAACTAAGCGCGATTGCAAAGAAACAGTTGGCTTTACGTGATCAGCTCTGGCCGGCGTTCAGTGAACTTCTTTGGCACCGATCCGCACACAAGGGCTACACCACAATTCCCAAGACGATGCCGCTGATACTGAAGATCATGGACGAGATGACGAAGGGAACTCCGGTCTCGTCGACCTACCTCACTCTCTGGTGCTCAACGTGGGACAACTCATTCGTTTCCCTGTCGAAGCCTGCCGAAATGGCCTACGCCGCAGGCTTCGGAGGTCAACGCGGAGTGCACACTTGGACCACTAGAATGAAGCTTCTTCAAAAGCTGAGATTTGTTGACATCAAACCCGGAAAGGCCGGGCCAATGAGTCACGCGATAATTTTAAATCCTCATTTGATCATTCGCTGGCACCACGAACATAAAACCCCCGGCCTCAGCGAAGCCAGCTATACGTCTCTCGTAGAGTGGGCGATGGATGTGGGGGCAAAAGATATGACCGATCCAAACCCCTATTCGTCCACACCTTCTGGCAATCACGCTGGCCAACAGCGCACACAAACACCCCCGAGGGGCAATCGAAGACGCGATATCGAATAGCAGCATCCTCCAGCTGCAAATCCTGAAGCGATGTGAAACTCGCTCATCGCAAATCCTTCAATTGCGGTATTGGGTGATATGTTGACCAACCTGGCCCACGCCACCACACACCATCGCGCTATGATCTCCTCCCCATCCGTCTATAATCCCTCCCCAGGGGGACGCGTTCTTAAGGAGTTCGCCGTGCGAAAATTGACCGCCCTGCTCGTCCTGAGCGGGACCCTTGCGCTGTGCGGTACGGCGCTGGCCAGGGACATCCACCTGCAGAAGATGAGCGCCGACGCGCTCAAGCAGGTCTGCGACAAGGTCGGCGGTTCATTCTCGCAAGACCCGAAGATGTACGGCTGCGGCACCGATTGCGTGGGCGGCAAGGGCACCGATTGCACCGTCTCCTGCGTGGCCGGCCAGCGCTGCATCGCCCAGGTGATCGGCGGCCGCCGCCCGCACACCATCGAGCAGGCCCTGGTGAAGCCGGTCCGCCATCGCCGCTGAGCGGCAGGGCTCGGACTCACCGTCCGTTCATTCCCGTCCCCGCCTGCGCGGGGACAGGCTCCGCGGGAATCCAGAGCCGCAATAACGAAGCCGGCGGGTTTCGCCCCTGGGTCCCCGCTGGCGCGGGGACGAACGGAGCATGGAGGCGCCGCTGAGCGGCGCGCCGTCGCCCACCCCGCAAGGCTCTCCTCGCAATCGCCCCCGGCGCCGCACGCGCCGGCCGGTCGCGCGCGTCCTACGTAGATATCCGTAATGGAACCGGCGCCGCCCCCGGTACCATATCACCGGCGTGAACCAGCCGCCGAAACCAATCCCGCCGAAATCCTGTCCCGTGTGCCAAGTGGCCATGCAGGCCAAGACCAATGAGAGCGGGACGATTTACCTCTGCCAACGCTGCGGCGCGAAAATCATGATCGGGCTACCAGGGAGCAAACAGACTTAGCCATGCCGACGGAAACCGCCATCATCGTCTCCGCCATCGTTGTCGCGTTCGCCTTGTTCGCCGTGTCGCTGGCCTGGGCCGAGCGCTACACCCGCGATTATCG
>JAKALI010000642.1 GCA_021813195.1 Pseudomonadota bacterium | reverse complement strand
TGATCGGCGGCGTGATGATCCAGGGCTGCAGCGCAAGTTCGTTCCAGCTCGCGCGTTCGACTCGACTCGACCAGGCCGCCGGCAGCGCGACGCGATAGGTGCTCGCGCGCAGCCGCAGCCCGCCGACGGCCGGGTTGGCAAGTTCGCCATAGTAAAAGCTCGCGTCCAGCGCGCCATCGAGCACCTTCGCGAATGCGGTGCCGGTGACCTCCTGGTGCAGTTCCAGCTGCAGCAAAGGATGACGCGCAAAGGTGGCGCTCAAAAAGTCGCCGACGCGGATGAAGCCCGGGTCCGAAGACGTGCCCACTCGCACCTTGCCGGCGATTTCCCCCCTGAGCGCGCGGGCGACGCTGCGCATCGCCTGCGCCGCGGCAAGGATTCTTCCAGCATCGGTAAACAGCCGCTCGCCGGCCGCAGTCACGACCATGCCGCTGGGAGTGCGCTCGAACAGGGCGAGGCCGAATTCGTCCTCGAGGGTCTTGATATGCGCGCTGACGGCCGGTTGGCTGAGGTGCAGCTTCTCCGAAGCACGGGTCAGGTGACCCGCCTCAGCGACCGCGACGAAGCTGCGCAGTTGGTAGAGCTCCATACCGAATCCTCAAATCCGATTTTTCACCAGGGAATTCCGCGGATCGGGCCAATCTGGATCTCGCATTGCAGCGAGGCTGTTCCGTTTCCCGTCTTACTTAGGTCGGCACCTGACGAACGCTTCGAGGCAGCAGCCGGTTCTGCGATCGCAGATCGAATGCGCCAGCTCAGGCGCCGGCGCCACTCGTGATATTACTCCCATTTTCAGAAAGCTCTTGATCCATTGAAGCCAGCGGGGTCTTTAGCCAGAATGTGACCAGTCCATCCCGCGAGCCGACGCCGATTTGGCCGCCGTGCATTTCCACGATCGACTTCGTGATCGCCAAACCAAGACCCACATTGTCGGCGTGCCCTTCGCTTCTTGAAGGGTCGATCCGGTACAGGCGCTCAAAAATGCGCTCTCTCTGCTCCGCGGGGATATCGGGGCCGGGATTGCTTACCGCAATCGTCGCCCAGCCGTCCTCGGTGTCTATGCTTACCTTGATGGCCATGCCGCGAGGCGTGAAGCGGATCGCGTTGGAGAGCAGGTTCGACAATGCCCTCTGCATCATCAAGCGATCGGCGGAAACCACCGCCGCGCCGGCTTGCCGCAGCTCGATCCCCGATTCGCTCGCCAGCGCCTCGTAGAATTCGAACAGGTTCGCAACCTCCGCTGCGAGGTCCACTCGCTGTTTCTTGAGGAAAGCCCGCTTGTTGTCCGCCTTGGCAAGAAACAGCATGTCCGAAATCATGCCGGAGAGCCGCTGATATTCCTCCTCGTTGGATTGGAGAACGGCGCGGTACGCCTCGATGTCGTCCGCGCCGCTCAAGGTCACCTGAGTCTGGATCAATAGATTGTGGATGGGAGTACGCAACTCATGGGCGATATCGGATGAAAAATCCGTCAGGCGGCGAAACGACTCGTGCAGACGCACGCGCATGGCGTTGAACGCGGAAACGAGTTCCAGCAGCTCCTTGGGCACTCCGGTCTGCTCCAGCGGTTTGTCGAGCTGCCGCGTCGAAATCGTCGCCACCATGGCCGACACTTTGCGCAGCGGTGCCAGGCCGTGACGCACGACGAACCATCCGAGAAACCCCAGCACCAGTGCGACCTGCGCCATGCCGATCCAGATCGATTCCTGCAGCTCGGCGACGAAATCCTGGTCTTCGGTGATGTCCAGCGCGATCATCACTTTGACCGGGCCGCCCTCGCGCGCCGGACGCATCAACCGGCTCGAAAGGAGCCGGTAGTAGTGTCCTCCAAAGGTCCGCGTCAGCGGCTGCGCAGCAGCTTGCGCCGCCTCGTCCTGAAGCTCGTTCGCTACCTGCGTGTTTCCCGCGGAGAACAGCGCCGCGCCCTTGTCGGTTCGTACGGTGATGACCATCCCCGGGTGCCCGAAAACGACGTCTTTCAGCCGCACCGGCAAATCGGCGATCTCCTCGTATTTGTGCGCGGCGAGGACGATATCGCTGACCAACTCCATCTTGCCGGAAAGCTCTTCCTTGTCGCGCTTCAGCAGTTGCTCGTTCAGCGCCCGCTCGAACATGGCCCCGGCAATCATCAACACGCCGGCAGCCGACAAGGCGAACAGCAGGCTCATCCGCGCGGTGAGCGAAATCGGGCGCTTCATGGGTTCGGAGGTTCCAGCACGTAGCCGACCCCGCGCACGGTCTGAATGAGTTTGACCTCGAAACCGTCGTCGATCTTGGCGCGCAGGCGACGCACCGCGACATCGATCGCGTTGGTCTCGCTTTGGAAATTCATGTCCCACACTTGCGAGGCGATCAGCATGCGCGGCAAGACCTCGCCGGCGCGGCGCACCAGCAACTCGAGCAGAGCGAACTCCTTGGTGGTCAAATCGATCTTCTTTCCCGAGCGCGTCACGCGCCGGCGCAGCAAGTCCATTTCCAGATCGGCGACCGACAACTTGTCGAGCGCCTGCGCCGTCTGACCACGACGCATACGCGTCCGGATTCGCGCCAGAAGCTCCGGAAATGCGAAGGGTTTGACCAGATAATCGTCGGCCCCCAGCTCCAGTCCTTTCACGCGATCATCGATTTCGTCGCGTGCGGTCAAGAACAGCACCGGCAGCGATTTCTTTTCGAGTCGAATTCGACGGACCACTTCCCAGCCGTCCAGTCCGGGAAGCATCACATCGAGCACTACGAGGTCGTACTGTTCGGAAAGCGAGCGCCGCAGTCCGTCCCATCCGTCCTTCGCAACATGCGCGGTGAACCCGGCCTGCGTGAGGCCGAGCTTGAGGTAGGCGCCGGTCTTGGGTTCGTCTTCGACGATCAGTATCTTCATTGGCCCACTGCCTTCATGCAATCTTATTCCCGATCGGGCCTACCGGGTCCGTCGGCGCGATTACCGTTGGATTACGCAAACGTAATGAAGAAGTAACCTGTCCGAAACGACGCGAAACGGCTTGTGTTTTAAGATCAATTCGGGTTCTGAAGGGTTTCGAAACAGCGTCCCGACGAGCCATGCCCGCCGCCGGTTGCACGACAGAACAGCACTGACCAACGTTATACAAAGGATTGACCGCCCATGCAAGCAAGCCGCTCTCAAACCATCGCGCGCGCCGTAATCGCCGCGGCCATGATACTGGCTTCGATGCCGGTCCTGGCCGGCCCGCCTTTCCTGACCGACGATCCGGCGCCGGTCGATTACAAGCACAGCGAGTTCTATATCTTTTCGACGAACGACAAGACGAAGGATGGAAGAGAAACCGCGTTGCCCGCGTTCGAATTCAATTACGGCGCGTTTCCCGACACGCAGTTGCATATCGTCGTGCCTTACGTCACCAGCGCGCCGAAGGACGCGCCCTCCGAATCCGGCAAGGGCGACGTGGAACTCGGCGTCAAATACCGCTTCATTCAGGAAACGGACACGCGGC
>JAKALI010000641.1 GCA_021813195.1 Pseudomonadota bacterium | reverse complement strand
GAAGCTGATGAACCTCAGCGCGCTCTCCCGCGTCTGGGTCACCTATGATTACGCAGGAACTCTGGCAAGTTTAGAGCGAGGTTTAGACGCCGGGAAGAAACTTACACCGACGAACGATGCGATCGGCGTAGGGATCGCGATGACGCCCGCCATTCTCGTCGACGGCAAGCCGAAGTCTGTCATCGTGCTCAACGCCTTGCACATGATGGCGCTGACTCAACCTGAGAACGAAGAATTGCGGCCCTATTACCGGCAGATGGTGTACACGCTGGCCCACGAGTGCGGTCATGTACACGATCTTGGCATGAAAGTGGCCTCACTTCCCGACACGTGGCTGAAACGGCGGCTGAATCCCTATGACGGCCTGCTCTTCGAGATTGCCGATGCGTGCTGGAGCGAATACATCGCTTCACGCCTGAGCGCACTGGTGAGCCCGACCGAATTGACGAGTCAATATGAAAGTACTTTATGCGAACAGCTTGAGACGGGAATCCCCGCAATCTGCGGCTACCTGCGCCAGTATCGAATGCACGCAGATGTCCCTCAAGTGCTGTCCGAGTGCACGTATGTTGTGAGCAAGATACTAACCTATGCTTCCTATCTTTTTGGTCAGTTGCATGGTCTCGGACAAGCCTTCGACAACGCGGCGCCTAAGACGAGGGAGGCACTAAACGACCATCCCGACGTTCTCAGCCTCGTGAGCCAGCTCGAGCCCGAATTACAGGCGCTTCATGCCGGTTATGGGAACTGGCAAGGCTTCGAGGTTTTTGAGCCTCTGAAGAAGATCGCATTCGATTTGTTCGCAGTCGTCGGACTCATACTCGAAGAGCGAGGGGATGATGGAATGGCCGTACGCATTCCATTGACACCAGATACCACGCCGAATTTGGCAGAACAGTTGGAGTTTCTGGCTTGCCGCAGCGCAGAAGCAGGAAGCTGCAAATGAGATGCATCTTCTGTAAACGCGACTCGGCGAACTCGAAGGCTGTCGAACACGTAATTCCAGAGTCGCTGGGCAATGTGGAGCACGTGCTCGATCGTGGTGTCGTCTGCGATGGGTGCAATAACTATTTCGCTTCGAAAATTGAAGAGCCTCTCCTAGCGGACCCGTATTTCCGCTATCAGAGGTCGGTGGCAGACATTCCGAGCAAAAAGGGGCGGCCAGCGCGTGTCTCCGGGATTCATCCCGCCAGCAGGACGGAGATCGAGATAGTCCGGCACCTGGATGGCTCTGGGGTCAGCATTGGAGCGGCATTCGAGAAGGATGAAAATCGTTGGGTTGACTGGGTACAGAAGTCCAACGATGGGCGCATTTACATCCCGATTCCAGTTCTTCCAGAGGGCGAGGTGGTTTCCCGCTTTCTCGGCAAGACCGCGATCGAATGCCTCGCTCTGGCGGTCGCGGATGAACCGCAGGGAATAGAATCTTTGGTCGATGCTCACGAGTTCGATGCGCTCCGCGAGTTTGCAAGGAGAGGGAGTGGAGAGAACTGGCCCTTTCACAACCGTCCGCTCTATCCGGCTGATTTCGTTTTCTCCGATCGTGAAAGCGAATCCTACGAGGTCCTCCACGAATGGACCTATCTTCAACTCGGAAGTGGTCTGCACTTCGTCCTCGCGCTCTTCGGAGTCGAGTACTGCATCAATATGGAAACTTCGGAGATCGAAACCTATCACGCGTGGCTCGCGGAGAATCCGGAGCAAAGTCCTCTCTATTTGGGTGGCTTCCCTTGAGGAGCGCTCGATGCCCCCGGATTACTGACGATGGAGGTTATGCAGTCGCGCCAGCAAGCCTGCTTCGGAAAAGCTTTAGCTCCGGACTACCCTCCTCCAGCCTCTTAAAGAACTGAGGAGGATGAAAGCCCTTCACCTTCGACCTGATCTCGGACAGGGCTACTCCGGGTGAGACGTCTTCGACCGTTTTGAAGAAGATTGCGCAGCCCGTAGAGCTCTCCGCGAAGTATGCCTCGAACTCATCCCAGGAGACGCCAAGACGCTTCTGATGAGATGCCCAGATTTCGTCCGGAGTGCCAGTAACAATCCGGTCCACCGTGACGCACATCGAGATAACCGCTTTCGGCGCCTTCGTGTAGATCCACACCCGGCAGCCAGGCTGAATGCGCGGCGCGCGACGGCGCAATTCGGCCGCCTTCTTTCCCGCAGCGATCCGCGCGGCGAACTTCGCATGAACGGATATGACGATATCGCCTCTACTCACAGGTCCCCTGCCCCTCACTAATTATCATCTGAAGCTGGTGCGATGAAATTCGCCGCGAAGTAACTAGGTTGGCGCCATCCGCGCACCCGAGCGCGCGCAGCCGCGCGAACGGCACCGGTCTCCGCAGTTTCAAAATGTTGTCCACGGTCGTCGCGGCTATCCGCTCTCCAGAGCTGAGGCCGCCGATTTCCTCTTCGTCTACAACGCCGCCATCGAGAAGCGAGGCGGCGATCTGACTCTTGGGGACGATCACGGTACTCGTCACTCTTGCAATCGCGATAGCCGAGCTTCGTCCCGTGGCCTTCCCTGACTCGTAAAACACGAGTGGTGCGCCTTTCACGAACAACCGCTCATTCCTGGCAGAGCTGAAATATGTTCGCTCATGGAGCACCGCTGCTTGCGGCTTTGGCAAGAGGGATCCCTGGGCGGCTGTCCCGAGGAGGTCGTCCGCATACGCGGCACGGATCGGAACTATAACCGCACTCCTGTTTGCGAAGAGAAACAAGGTTGGCGAGAGGACTGTCTCCAGATCGAAGAGGTCGATCACGTACTCTTTGCCGTCCTTGTGCTGGAACTGGATTCGGAAGTCATCATCGGCGATCGATTCGAGATCTGCCGCGAATCGCATGTCCGTCAGCGCATGGAGGCATTGCCGCGTCGACGGCCACGCTGCCGCGTCCACAACAGTCCCGACAGCGAGCCTCTGATAACGCGAGACTTCAGAACCGGCATTTGAGCACCGCGTGTAACCATACCGTATCGCAATGTCCTGTGCCGTAAGCGTGCTATTGGGAATCACCACCTGAACGCGCGCGGGGCCGCGCTCGCAGGCGATTCTGGACAGGCGATTCAACACGGCATTGACTGCGATGGGAGACGCAGCCTCGTCTTCGTCCGTGAGCAGCAGAGCGTCTATGCCGCCCTGGATGGTAGATTGAGGCTGCCAGAAAGCGGCACAGATCACTGAATCGTTGAAAGCAATCGCCAATGAGCGGCGTTCCCCCGCTTGCACGCCTTCGGCCAACGCCAAGGTACGATACTCGACTGGAAGCGTTGCCGATTCCACCAGCGCGCAAATCGCCGGAGAATGCTCTGCCGAAATTTCGGTCATCCGCAAATCCTTGTCCGAGAATCCCAGGTCCAAAGGTGACGCAGCCTTTGTTGCGGCCTGAAGCGCTTCTGCCAGGTCCTTGACATGGACGATCTTGAGTCCAAGCTTTTCCTCAATCGCTGCGCTGGCCCGCACCAGCGC
>JAKALI010000640.1 GCA_021813195.1 Pseudomonadota bacterium | reverse complement strand
TGAAGCGCAGCAGGGTGTCTCTTACGAGCAACTAGCCAAGTACCAGCAGCAGATCAACAATATTGTCAGCAAGGATCCCAATGTTGCGAGCATGATGGCGAGCGTGGGGGGATCGATGGCGGCGGTATGGGGCGGCTCGAATACCGGTCGCGCATTCGTCCAGCTCGTCCCGCGATCGGAGCGCAGGTTAAGCGCGCAGCAGGTGGTTGAGGAGCTTCGGCCGAAGGTGACACACTTCCCGGGCGTCCGCGTTTTCATGGTGGTTCCTCCGGACCTGCACATCGGCGGACATGCGTCGAAGAGCTCGTTCGAATTCACCGTTCAAGGCCCGGACACGACGGCACTTTACAACGAGGCGAGGCACTTGCAGTCGCTGGTGGCCAAGCTGCCGATTGTCAACGACGTCACCAGCGATTTGCAGATGCGCAGCCCGAGGGTTCGCGTGGTGATTGACCGCGACAAGACGGCGGCTTACGGGCTGAACCCGTTGCAAATCGAGGGTGCATTATATCAGGGATATGGCCCGAGCTGGGCCTCCACGATTTACACGCCGGCGAGCCAGTATAAGGTGCTCCTGGAAGTGCTCCCAAAATACCAATCCTACCCGGACTTGCTTTCGCTGATCGACGTGAAGACTCCGAACGGGATGATGGTTCCGCTTGATGCCGTGACGCGGCGCGTCGAGGACGTAGGTCCACAGACGATCAATCACTCCGGGCAGCTTCCTTCGGTGTCGATCTCGTTCAATCTCAAGCCCGGGGTTTCCCTCGGCGAGGCGGTGGACCAGATCTCGGCTCTAAGCCGCCGTACGCTTCCGGCGACAATGACCACGCGTTTTGCAGGAACGGCGCTGGCGTTTCAGAGCTCGCTGCAGAACTTGGGGTTGCTACTGATCATTGCCGTGGCTGTCGTCTACATTGTGCTGGGCGTACTTTATGAGAGCTACATCCACCCGCTGACGATTCTGTCCGGGCTGCCCTCGGCGGGCTTTGGCGCTCTGCTGACGCTTTGGGTCTTCCACGTGGAACTGACCATCTACGCGTTCGTTGGGTTGATTATGTTGATTGGCCTGGTAAAGAAGAACGCCATCATGCAGATCGACTTCGCCCTTGCCGCTGAACGGAACGAAGGTAAGAGCGCACTCGAAGCGATCCACGAGGGCTGCATGACGCGTTTCCGGCCGATCATGATGACGACGATGGCGGCGCTGCTGGGGGCGATGCCGTTGGCGATCGGCGCCGGAGCTGGTGGGGAAATGCGGCGGCCGCTCGGGCTCACCGTGGCTGGTGGCCTGCTATTTTCTCAATTGCTCACGCTTTACCTGACCCCCGTCGTCTATCTATACATGGACGGCATGATGGCGCGCTGGCGCCGCAGTCCCGGCACCGCGGAACTCGCCCCCGCGGCCGCAATACCGGAGGGCGCTCGCTAATGAATCTTTCCGAAACCTTTATCCGCCGCCCAATCGCCACCAGCCTGCTGATGGCGGCGATCGCATTGTTTGGGCTTGTGGCCTACCGCTCGCTTCCCGTCAGCGATCTGCCGAACGTCGATCTGCCCACTCTTCAGGTCACTGCCAGCCTTCCGGGCGCTAGCCCGGACACGATGGCCTCCGCCGTGGCTACGCCGCTTGAGAACCAGTTTTCGCTGATCGCGGGCCTGAATTCGATGACGTCGACCAACTCGATGGGCGCGACTCAAATCACCCTCGAGTTCGACCTGAGCCGCAACCTCGACGGCGCCGCGGTGGACGTTCAGTCGGCGATTACGCAGGCCACCCGCCTCCTTCCGCCGGGTATGCCAACCCCGCCGACTTTCACCAAGGTGAATCCGGCGGACCAACCGATCCTCTACCTGGCGCTGACCTCCACTACCCTGCCGCTGTGGCGCCTTGACGAATATGCGGAAACCCGCATGGCCCAGCGGATCTCCATGGTTACCGGCGTCGCCCAGGTTCAAGTGTTGGGCGCCCAGAAATATGCCGTGCACGTGCAGATGGACCCACACACCATGGCGTCGCGCAAGATCGGCATCAACGAGGTCGAAAGCGCGCTCAAGAATTGGAACGTCAACCTGCCCACTGGACTGATCGACGGCCCACAGCGTTCTTTTACACTCCAGACTGACGGCCAGTTGACCAGCGCCGACGCATACCGTTCGCTCGTTGTCACCTATGTCAAGGGCTCTCCGGTCCGGCTCAACGAACTCGGGAGTGTCGTTGACAGCGTCGAGGATGACAAGACGGCATCCTGGCTCTATGACCACAATGGCGGCCAGCGGGCCATCGTGCTGGCCGTCCAGCGCCAGCCTGGCACAAATACGATCGCCGTCACCGACGGCATCAAGCGACTGTTGCCGCTGATCAAGAGCGAGATTCCGCGCTCGATCCAGATCCGTACGCTCTACGACCGCAGCGAGACGATCCGTGAATCCTACAACGACGTTCAGTTTACGATGATTCTGACGCTGGGCCTGGTCGTGATGGTCATCTTTCTGTTTCTTCGCAATATTTCGGCGACCATCATCCCCAGTCTTGCCTTGCCGTTCTCGATCATTGGGACGTTCGCGGTGATGTATCTCCTCGATTACAGCCTCGACAACCTGTCCATGATGGCCCTCATCCTGTCAATCGGTTTCGTGGTCGACGACGCGATTGTGATGCTGGAAAACATCGTCCGCCACATGGAGATGGGCGAACCGCCGATGAAAGCCGCACTCAACGGCGCCCGGGAAATCGGCTTCACGATCGTCTCGATGACGCTGTCGCTGGCAGCCGTCTTCATCCCGGTACTGTTCCTCGGTGGGATTCTCGGCAGGCTGTTCCGCGAGTTCGCCGTCACCATCTGCGTCGCCATTTTAATTTCGGGCGTAGTTTCCATCACGCTCACGCCGATGCTGTGCAGCCGTTTCCTCAAGCCGCTGCATCAGCAGACCAAGAGTTGGTTCTACCGCGCCACCGAGCGGTTTTTCGATGCGATGATCGCCTGGTACGACCGTACGCTTCTGCTTGCCCTGCGTTACCGCGGCGCCATGATGGCAACCTTCGCCGTAGTGCTGGTGCTTACCGTCGCGATGTTCGTTGCCATCCCGAAGGGTTTCATCCCTGAGCAGGACACCGACCAGATCGCTGGGGTCACGGAGGCGTCTGAGGGCACCAGCTTCGCCCAACTGACGGAGTACCAGAAGGTGGTTTCCGACATCATTCGCCAGGACCCGAATGTCGATGCCTTCGTGTCGAGCGTCGGCGGGGCGGCCTCCTCCGCGCTTGGGGGCCAGAACTTCGGCGAACTCGTCATCCATCTCAAGCCGCGCTCGGAGCGCAAACTGCTGGTCAACGACATCATCGCTGAGCTTCGGCCCAAGCTTGCGAATATACCCGGCATCCGCGTTTTTCTCGACAACCCTCCGGTGGTTCAGATCGGCGGCCTCGTAACGCCCTCGGAGTACCAGTTCTCGCTGCAGTCACCGGATA
>JAKALI010000639.1 GCA_021813195.1 Pseudomonadota bacterium | reverse complement strand
GCCGCCCAGCTCGCCTCGCTGCCGATGATCGGTGGGCTCCTCGGTCACGCCGATCCTCAGACGACGGCTCGGTATGTGCATCTGGTCGAACTCCGACTGCATGAGCTGAACCAGCGCGTCGATCAGACGATCGGTGATGCTGTTGGGGGTAGGGTCACGCCAAAGCGGAAAAGCGCCGCATGAGGCAGCATGGCACCTCTGCTGCGAACGCTGCGGAGGCCAACGAATCAGCGACTGGAGATGGTGTCGGAGGCGCAGGCCGCCTTGATGGTGCGGATCGGCTTTAGCCGTGGAGAGGCGGAGCCGGGGCAGCTATGAGGCTTGCGCTGAGACGCCAGAAAATCGAGAAGGAAGCTAGCTTTCCTTATGATCGATCGAGTCGTTCGACATGCCATCCCTCATTGATATCCTGCAGCGTCTGGCCAATCGCGATAGCTCTCGCACGGAAGCGGATGTGGCGGCGGATGTACGCGGCTTCTTCCTGACTGCTCCTTTCCAGCTGGAAGAGGGTGATGTCGAGAACGTCCTCTTGGAATCTCAGCTTGGTGACCGCCGTCGCATCGACGTGGAAGTC
This sequence comes from Pseudomonadota bacterium, assembly GCA_021813195.1. The sequence continues at coordinate 2,901 of JAKALI010000639.1, read as the reverse complement.
GGTTCAACCGTCGTCGAAGTCAAGCGTGACCTACGTCGCGGGCGGGTGCGACAGGAGGCCGTCGAGCAGCTGGCAGGTTACGTAGAGGCACGGGGGAATCAGACGGGGCGGCGGTATATCGGCGTGCTTACCGATGGCGCGGAATGGCGCTGCTACAATCTCGTGAGCGGGCAGCTCCATGAGGTGTCGTCGATCACTATCGGCGACGCCCGAGGCGACATCGACAAACTGGTCGTCTGGCTCGAAGGTGTGTTGGCCACGGCGAAGGGCATCCCTCCGACCGCTGCCGAGATCAAGGCCCGGCTAGGGGCAAGTAGCAGCGCGCACCAAGTAGACAGGGCTACGTTGGCAGCGCTCTATGCACAGAACCGCGATTTGCCCACGGTCAAGCTCAAGAAAGCCCTTTGGTCGCGATTACTGACGTCGGCTTTAGGTACCCAATTCCAAGATAACGATGAACTATTCATCGAGCATACGTTGCTTGTGAATTCTGCTGAGATCATCGCGCACGCCGTGCTGGGCTTCACCGTCGAGTCGCTGAACCCCTTGTCGCTTCTGTCGGGCGGCAAGTTCGACGAGGCCGGGATCTACGGTGTTGTGGAGGCCGATTTCTTCGACTGGGTGTTGGAGGTCGAGGGTGGTGTCAACTTCATCAGGACACTCGGCAGACGTCTGTCGCGCTTTGATTGGGATGCCGTTAATCAGGACGTTCTAAAGGTCTTGTATGAGTCGGTGATCGGCGCGGAAACGCGCAAGCGCCTCGGCGAATACTACACACCGGATTGGCTCGCCGATCGCGTCGTCAATGAAACGGTCACAGCGCCACTTGATCAGCGTGTGCTCGATCCCGCTTGTGGGTCAGGTACCTTCTTGTTTCACGCGGTGAAGAAATACATTGCCGCGGCCGAGGGGGCGGGCACGCCGCTCGCTGACATGCTTGATGGAGTAACGCAACACGTCATAGGGATGGATCTTCATCCCGTCGCCGTCACCTTTGCGCGTGTGACGTATTTGCTTGCGATCGGTCGATCGCGGCTGACGGACCAGTCCCGAGGCGAAGTGCATATCCCGGTCTATCTCGGCGACTCAATCCAATGGCGGCAGCAGGTTGATCTTTGGACCGCCGGTAATCTGGTCATCAGGACAGACGATGAACGGGAGCTTTTCTCGTCAGAACTGCGCTTCCCCGACGCCTTGTTGGATAACGCTTCGCTCTTCGACCAGCTCGTCAGCGATCTTGCCTCCAAAGCATCGAACCGGAAAAAGGGTTCGAAGGCCCCTTCCCTCGCACCTACCTACCAGCGTCTTGGCATTCCAGTTTCAGCTCGTGCGGTGATTGATGGCACCTTCGCCACCATGTGCCGTCTGCACGACGAGGATCGTGACCACATCTGGGCTTACTACATCCGCAACCTAGCGCGGCCTATGTGGCTCGCCCGAACGGTCAATCGCGTGGATGTGTTGGTGGGCAATCCGCCGTGGCTGGCCTATCGCCACATGACAAGTGATATGCAGCAGACCTTCAGGGCGATGAGCGAATCCAGAGGGCTGTGGCATGGGGCAGAAGTTGCGACCCAACAGGATCTGTCTGCACTTTTTGTAACACGCGCTGTTCAGCTCTACCTCCGCGATGGAGGACAGTTCGGATTTGTGCTGCCCAATGCAGCGGTCGATCGGGGACAGTATGCGGGGTTCCGTTCTGGCAACTATCCCGATGCGGGCGAGCCCACGCAGATTGCGTTCGCCACTCCATGGGATCTGAGAAGAATTAGGCCGCATTTCTTCCCGAGAGCAGCCAGCGTGGTATTCGGCACGCGAGGTGCGAACGCAGGAGCGATGGGCGATGCTGTCACCAATTGGACAGGGCGGATTGCTCGCGGAGCTGCCACATGGCAGGAGGTGTCGTCGCAGTTGGCTCAGGCGACAGGTACAATCTCTCTCGTATCGGCCACTGCATCGTCCGTCTACAAAGAGCGATTTTACAACGGAGCAACAATCTTTCCGCGACTGTTCTTCTTTGTCGAACGGCAAGAAGCCAATCCACTGGGCCTTGCTGCCGGAAGGGTCCGGTTGCGTTCGCTGCGTAGCGCGAATGAGAAGAAGCCGTGGAAGCATCTGCCTACACTGGAGGGTGTTGTAGAATCTGAATTCGTACGACCAGTGATCTTGAGTGAGTGTCTGCTGCCCTTCTTGATAACAGAGCCGATCCGGGCAGTTATCCCTTGGGATTCGACCAAGCTGCTAGGCGGAGATGATAACGGGATCGAGGTTTACCCAGGCCTGGCGGATTGGTGGGGACAGGCGTCTCGGTGTTGGGAGGCAAATCGCTCAAGCGACGACATGAGTTTGGCGCAACAGCTTGACTACATGTCGAAGCTGTCAAAGCAGTTTCCGATGCCTAAGCTACGTGTGGTCTACAATAAGTCTGGGATGCACGTCGTGGCGTCGAAGCTGAGGAATCGTCGCGCTGTGGTTGAGAATGGCCTCTACTGGGCAGCCACGTCATCAGAGGATGAAGCGGACTATCTCTGTGCGATCCTCAATAGTCCAGCAAAGACCGAACTTGCCCGTCCGTTTATGTCCTACGGAAAGGATGAGCGGGATATTGCCAAACATGTCTGGCAGCTTCCGGTGCCAGAATTTGACGCGGGCAATGAAGTTCACATGACCATCGCAAGGCTGGGACGCTCGGCTGAAGCGATCGCGCAAGCGGTGGCGATCAATGCTGATTTGCATTTTTCTGCCAGCAGGCGCCATCTTCGGGAGGCTCTTTTAGGCAGCGAGGCGATGCAGCAGATCAACGATCTGGTCGTTGAATTACTTTCGTAGCCCTGTGGGACGACGCTCGCCGTATCGTCGCAATTCTGGATTTGTGCAGATCCTGTTGGTTGTCCGACCGGG